>JAHJSX010000013.1 GCA_018830205.1 archaeon
TGGGGTGTATAAATGGATTTCGGAGAGAGAACTTTGCATAATTGCCGAGATGGGTAAAAGCGAGGTTTATTCCCCAATTTATGGTCTTAGAAACGGTATACTTGCAGCTGTTTTGATTTTGGTGGGCGGACTTGTATTTCTTGTACCGCCAATTGCAAGAACAATGACAAACCCCCTGATGCAGCTTGTCAAAGGCGCAGGAGAGATAGGAAGGGGCAGGTTTGACTACAGGATAAATGTTAAAACAGACGACGAAATCGGGGAACTATCACTCGCATTCAACAAGATGGCAGAGGATATTGACACTGCCCAAAAACAGCTTATTCAATCAGAGAAGATGGCATCCCTGGGGCAACTTTCTGCAGGCGTGGCACATGAGATAAACAATCCTCTTGCAAACATATCCTTAAATGCCCAGATGCTGCTTCAGGACGTAACGGACGAGAAGGTTATAGGAAGGCTCACAAAAATCGAGAACAACGTGGACAGGGCCACAAGGATTGTAAAAAGCCTGCTTGAGTTCTCAAGAACACCGGAGTTCCACCCCACACTGACGGATATAAACGAGCTTATATCGAAAACTTTAGATATAGTGGAGCACGAAGTTAAGAGGTTGGAAGTCATAAAGAAATTCCAAAAAGAGCTTCCACCGGTCCCGGTGGACCCAAATCAGCTTCAACAGGTGATTATGAACATGATAACAAATGCCGCTCAGGCGATGCCCGGCGGGGGGACACTGACCCTTCGTACAGAAAAGATAGGCGATATCGTGGAAATCGAAATAAGAGACACTGGAGACGGCATATCAGGGGAAAACCTCACAAAGATTTTTGACCCATTCTTTACCACCAAAAAGGTGGGCAAGGGTACAGGACTCGGCCTTTCAATAAGCTACAGGATAATAGAAAAGCATGGGGGCTATATAGACGTAGATAGTGAACCAGGCAAGGGAACCAGTTTTACCATAAAACTACCATCAGGTGATGCAAGTGGCTAAAATTCTTGTAGTGGACGACGATGAGCAGCTGCGGGAGGATGTTGTAGAGATGCTGGAAAGAGATGGCTATGAAGTAACTGATGCCGGAACTGGCGAAGAAGCCCTCGAGAAACTGAAAAAAGAAAGTGTAGACATCATATTGACAGATTTGATGATGCCCGGGATTGACGGCATGGAAGTGCTCAGGCAGAGTAAAAAGCTAAAGCCAGCAGTCCGCGTTATAATGGTAACAGGATTTGGCACTATAGAAAATGCGGTCGAGGCAATGAGGGAGGGTGCAAGCGATTACATTTCAAAGCCTTTCAAAATAGGCGAGGTACAGGCAACCGTAAAGCGTGCTCTTGAAGAGGTAAAATTCACAAAAACCCTTGCGGCCTCTGGAATGGAAGACAAGAAAATGCAGGACATAATGAGCTCGCTTTCAAACCCCATAAGGCGGGCGGCAATAGATTATCTTTTCCTCGAGGGCCGCAAAAGTTTCATGAATATTTTCGAGGAGCTGGGCGTTGAAGACCACACAAAGTTGAGTTTCCATCTTCGAAAACTCAAGTCCTCAGGCATGCTTGAGCAGGATGAAAAGAAGAAATATGCGCTCAGTGCCGAGGGCAAAAAAGTCGCTGAAACCCTCAAGAATTTGAAGGGTTTTGCGCTTTAATAACGCCTGCAATACCCTATTTTTTGCGTTAAATTGTGCCACTATTTTATGTGAATTTTTTTTCACACAAATTCCCGTTTTGTGAATATTATTTAACAAAATGGGCCTATTTTTGAACTTTTTTTATCAAAAACACGTATTTAGCTCATTTTGTTCCAAAATAAGCCTTATATGGCCTTAGTTTCATATAATATATACAGAACACACGAAAAATGAGGTGCGAAAGTTATGAACTTTGTTGAAATGGTTTTGGCGGCTGTTGAAAAAAACGGCGAGGTCTGTGCGCAGGACATCGCTTTTGAAATGCAGGTTCCAAAATCGATTGTCGCAGGTGTGTTGAACAAACTCGAGGCAGAGGGCCTCTTAAGAAAACTTTGAGAAATATGTACGCAACAAGAGCCGAAATCCAAAATAGGGTAAAACTGAAGATTGTTATCTTAGCCCTGGCTGTCTTTTTCCTTGGTGCATGCATCGCAAGCTTCGCATCTGAAAGTAGCCCTGTTAAGCTCTTTGTCTTCCCAGAGGTACCGCAACCGGGAGAGCCAATCATCGTCACTTTTTCGATGAAGAACTACGCCCTTGTAGATTCTCCTTACACTTATACATTATATGCGAACGGTGAGGAAGTCATGAGCGGCAAGACGATTGTCTCACCCTTTTCCTCAAAGAAGTACCAGTATGCCTACGTAAACGACTTGAAGGTCGGCGAGAAAGTATCATTTGTGGTAAAGGCCACCTCCAAAGACAAAAGCTACGAGGAAGTCATAACAGCACCCCCCTATCACCCGTATGTCTGGAGCTCCTTTGTCTCGTTTGCGGCATTCTCAACCACCATGACAACAACCACGACGATGTCAATAACCTCGATGGCCTACTACGACAATTCCTTTGGCATCAAGAAGGCCATAAACGTTGGCGTCATCTTTTCAATCGTTTTGATAACGCTTCTCATACACGTTGAAGTGACCGAGCCATTCCACGGCAATGTGCTTAACATATTTGGAAGGCTTAGAAGGAGATTCACAAAACTTTCTGCGGTTCTTTTCATCATATTCATCACCATGATATTCTCGCAGATAGTCATGATAATCGGCTGAGGCAGGAAAGTAAAATGAAACAAAATACAAACTTTGCATCGATGGGGAAAGAAACCCTCAAGGCAGCGAAAAAGATAGTCGGTGCGATGCTTTTTGTTTCTGCTATCCTCACGGTTTTATTCTCAGCCAATGTTTATGCGGCAGAGTCAGTCAACTACAATTTCAGCGTCAATGCGAGCACTGACAGGTGGGCCTATGACAACGACAACCTTGATGCCGGTGAAGGCATACCTCCTACTGACTGGACAGACCTGAGCGGTTTAACACCCTGGGATGCCTGCTACCAGCCCAACAGAGATGCAGACGAGCTCACAGCCGGTAGTTACACCAGCATTGGCAGCGAGAACCAGGTATTCTACACGTTCAGGGGCTCCAAGGATGACTACGCCTGCGTAGGAACAAACTGGACGATTTATGATGACCCCACAGAGATGATTGGGATAAAAATATCGACGAAGGGCTACATGCAGACCTCAGGGGATTCTATCGCAGTATATATGCGGAACTGGACCGGTTCGAAGTGGGCATATGTCGGCGCGTGGACCTTCACGTCAACCTCCTCCCCTGGTGAATTTAAGAATCTCACGGTTACAGGCAACATATCCAACTACATAAAATCAAATAAAGAGCTGCGAGCCATGTTCATAGTAGCAGGTACAAATAAGGACTACTACTCAGACTATGTTTATCTAAACTTCACAATCTCCACCCAAGGCCCGACATTTACCAACCCCAACTTTAATGAAACGATAATCAATTCAGGCGGGACAGTCAGATTCAACATTACCGCAACAGACCAAAGCGGCGTGGACACAGTAAATGCAACTTTCAGATTACCGGATGCCACAAAGGTCAATGTAACGCTATCTCCAGGTGCGGGCGACGTTTACACCTACGTTTGGACAGATACCACTATCGAGGGCACCTACAACGTAACACAGGTCTGGGCCAACGACACAAAGGGCAATATCAATACAAATGAAAATGAACAAGAATCAACAACTGAAACCGAGCAATAAAAGGAGGATTATTTATGGAAACGTTGGAAAACAAAATTGATTTTGCAGTTGTGTTCAGTGTAATACATGCCAATCCTAACGGTGATCCGTTAAATGGTAATCGTCCGAGAACGAATTATGACAGCATGGGCGAGGTGTCCGATGTTTGCATTAAACGAAAAATCAGGAACCGCTTGATGGAAGCAGGACATAGCATTTTTGTTCAAGCCGATGATAACAAACTGGATGATTATCTTATCCTTAGATCGAGAGCCGAAGGAGCGTTGAAGAAAGAGCAATGGAAAGATGCAA
>JAHJSX010000148.1 GCA_018830205.1 archaeon
AAGATACTCGTCACCGGTCCGTACAACGCAGGGAAATCCGCTGTGGTGCATGCCTTATCAACTAAAGGGGCGGCTGTCGATAGACTTGGGACAACCGTTGCGCTGGACCAGGGCAATATCGATCACAAAGATTTCTCTGTGGACATCTTGGGTACGCCAGGTCAGGAGAGGTTTGACCCGCTACTAAAAATGCTTGGAGAGGAGGCGATGGGTCTTTTCTTGGTCGTAGATTCAACCAAGCCCGAGGAGCTTCATAGGGCAAAGACAATGCTGGAGGTGACACTAGCACATGGCCTGCCTTTTATCGTCCTTGCAAATAAGCAGGATTTGCCTGACGCACTTTCCCCTGAGGAGATTAGAGAGCGAATGAAAATCGGGAAGGAGGTAAAGATTCTTCCCACGGTTGCAACCCAGGAGAAGGGCGTGATAGAGGCATTTGAGACATTGATTGACATGGTAACAAGCACTGAATAAATGCCAGCAGAGGGAGGAAATTAGGGAACTTAACTAGAAACTTGACAATGTTTATAAAGAATAAAAAGACATTGTGATTATATGATAGACATCTTTAAGAGGCTGCTCAAAAAAGAATCAGAAGAAGCAGTTGTGACATCCGACGCCGAGGCCGAAAAGGACATAGAAGAACCAGGGACACATGACCACCAGCCAGACACTGAGCCACCTAAAGAAGCACAAGAAAAAGGAGAACCCGAAGGCGAGTGGGTAAAAACAGGAATAGAGGGTTTTGATAGCTTATTAGAAAGAGGAATCCCAAGAGGGGCGGCAATCTTGATAGCAGGCGGTCCGGGCAGCGGAAAGACCATTTTTTGTTTGCAAACATTGAACTATGCAGCTACACATGGAGAAAAATGCCTTTACATGACGTTTGAGGAAGGCGAGGAGAAACTAAGAAAACACATGCACGATTTTGGATGGAATCCAGAGGAGCTTGAAAAAAAAGGCTTGTTAGTTATCAAGCGGTTTGACCCCTTTGATGTTACTATATCAGTCGAAGCGATGTTAGAAAAAGCAAGAGGGGAACTATCAATAGAGATTACCCCCGTATTAATTCCAGACGACTTTAAACCCGATAGGGTTGTCGTGGATTCTTTATCTGCCATTGCCGCAGGTTTCATTGGAAGCGAAAGAAGCTACAGGATATATATAGAGCAGCTATTTAGATATTTTGAAAGAATGGGGGCCACATCCTTTTTGATAACAGAAATAGGTTCGACCCCCTCCACAATATCTAAATCAGGGGTTGAGGAGTTTCTAGCAGACGGCGTGGTAGTATTATACAATGTAAGGGACGGAAACATAAGGCAAAATACAATAGAGGTGTTAAAGCTCAGGGGTACAGGATTCGAGAAGAAGATAGTTCCAATGGGAATAATAGCCGGACAGGGAATTGTTGTATACCCTGAGCAAGAGATATTTTAATCTATTTTTTCTCCTAACTTTGCCTGCAATATTGGCATGGTCTCCTTAATTTCCAGCACCCTTTCCCTGTATTTTTTTATCCTTGCATCATAGGTTTCTCGAAGGATGGCCCTTTTTTGAAAATAGTCAGTCTGGGTTTTCTTTATTAGATTCGCCATGACCGCCTTTTCCAGTTCCAGGTCCTTTAACCTGCGCCTGGTTCTTATAATTCTAATTCTATGATGGGATACCAGTCCGACGAAAACGAGTGCAGCAGCAGTGATTAATATCTGCTGCCGATGCCTGTTGATGTAAGAGACCGTGTTGTCCCTTGCAGCATTGTATCGGGCATTTAGCAGAGTATATTCTGCTTCAACACGGTTCAAATGCCCGTTTGCCTGAAATATCAACTCTTCTGCCCGGTCATAGTCTTCATTTTGAAAGGAAGAAGAAGCCGCATCAAAAAGTGTCTCGGCCTCTGCGACATCTAAACCTCTTCTATCAATCTCTTCTATTTTCAACTCAAGCGCCCTGAGGGAGTCTATTATCTTATATGCATGCTGTTTACTTTTGTCTATCTCATCTGTTTTTTCTAGGACCCGAGCATACTCTTTACTTTGCAAAGCGGCCTGCGCTTCAATCAACACATCGCTGACATAGGCCACCCCTAATCCCAGCTCCTGCATTTCCTGGACATCTTTTTCAGCTTGTGATATGGCATTTGAGGCGTCTTCTGCTGTTTGGGTTTCCTGTGCCCATAATAATGGGAAGAAGATAGACAGCACAACCAGCATAACCAAATATTTTTTCATTCTTCAAACCCCTGCGATTCAGCGTTTTGCCCTCTCAATCTTTGCTTCAAGCATTGCCATATCTCCTTCAATCTCTGCCTTTATCAGCCTGTACTGTTCCATGCTCTTTTGATACAGGGAGGGGCTCATGCTCCTGTCCTTGAAATAGCTGTGCTTGACTTTTTTTATCAATGCGGCAATGTTTTCATTCTCCCTTTTTAAGTTCTCAAGTTCATCGGAAATGTTCACCATTCCCACCCTCCTGGCCCTCAATTTTTCTCTTGTGCCCTGTATATCTGCCAACCCTTCCTCATATTTGTCCATTGTATCCCTAAATTCTTTCTGGCTCATTGATTTTTCCCTATAATATCTTTTTTGAGCCTCATTTACCAATTCCATGATGTTTGTTTCCTCTAGATACAGGCTCTCAAGTTTTTTGGCTATCATTTTCACTGTAATCATTTGGTAGGCCACAAAACCGGCAACAGAGGTGGAGACAATGCCAAGCGATATGGCCCACCAGTAATCCAAAATTATTTTGGTTAAGTTTATTTTACCTTTGGTTTCCAGTGAATACACAAGCTGCGCATCTTTAATTCTCTGCTGTGCTGTTTCGTAATCCCCTCTTTCAAATGCAGCCAGTGCCAGATTAAAAACATCCTTGGTTTCTATGACCTTTAAGCCTCTCTCCACCTCTGCGTGTCTTATCTTTACTCTTAAATCTTCGATTAAATCGTATGCAGTAAAAGCGGCCTGTTTTAGGTCTGCTATTTGTTCACCCAGTTCCTTGGTTTTTTCGTAATCCCCCTGTTCCAGTGCCTTTTTTGCATTGTCTAAGAGTTTTAAGGTTCGATTTGCAGGTAATCCTGCGTTTTGCATCTCCTCCTGGTCTTTTTCGGCCCGAGTCAAAAAAGCAATAGCATCTTCTCTGCTGATTTCATGAATAATTAAGGCGACGGTCCCACTTTCAATTATTCCTATGGAGATATTTTCATAAGAGGTCACGTTGCCGCTGGTTTTGGAAATCGCTTTCGGGTAATTGCGATATGACGCATTGGCGGCAACAGTGAAGTCCAGGGGATGGGTCCCCTTTTCCATATAAATAGGGGCAGCTACGAAGACCTCAAAGTTTCCAGTTTTATTGTATTCAATTCTTGGGGCTTTTTTTGGGAGGAGTTTTATGTGTTGTGGCGAGTAACCCTCTACACTCAGAGTTACATTTTCCAGGGTGGAATTTGGACAGGGGTTGGTAACTTTTATAACGAACGTACCATTTGAGCCTCTAACCAACTCAAAGGTCTCTGGAGATTGGAGTAGCAATTCTCTCTCTTTTGGGGCAGCGCCGCAGGCAGGGGGAGCAACTTCTATAATTACATCACCGGCTTTGGCTTTTCCTTCGCCTCCGCCCCCTGTAGAAGGCGGTCCACTTTCCGTGTTAAGCGATAAAGATTCTGACCCCGTGTTATTATAATAATCTGTTGCGTTGACGATTATGTTGAATGCCGTGGCATAAGAACTTGGAGAATAGCAGCCACCAAGCAGATAAAAAACGTCTGTATAGGGGACAAGGGTTTCAGCAAAAGCAAGATTAAAGGCATTCTGAGCATAGCTTTCATTTAGACAAGTAAGAGTTGCGTTGGTCCCGTCATCCGTTGTGTACACATCACCTCTAACATTATAAATCTTAACAAAAACCAAACCCAAAGAGGCGCCCCTGCTGTGGGTTCCAGGTTCTGGTTGTATAAAAGTCAAATTCAACTCGTCGCTTACATTGAACGCCCATGTATCGTTTCCCCTGTTGCCTGACTTTGATACGTTTGCAAACAGGGTGTAGTTGCCAGCCGGGTCGGACGCGTTTATAAGATACGCGTAGGAGATGTTTGTACCGTTGTAAACGGTTGTTTCGTTCTGGCTGTATTTTGTCAGGTTGACGGTCCAGTTCAAATCCTCTACAAGATTGCCGTTGACATCCCAGACCTGTATGGTCACTCCTTCCCCCCTATTATATGCAGAATAATTAGGGGTCAGGTTCAATGTATACGTATCATTGACCGTGAAGTTCTTGCTTTCCTGTCCAATGGTTTCATTGTAAGCAATATCCCTGGCCGAGATTCTAATGGTATAATTGCCTGTCTGGTTCAGAACGAGATTTTCAGGATTTCCTTCAAATGTAAATCTCCAGGTACCATTTGTTCTGCTTCCAGAAAACAGGCTCATGGTCCCGTTGAAACTGGAGTTGTCTGGATATGTTATGTTTGCCTTTGCGGACCTGACATCGTAGTTGTCTGTAATATTTGCAAGGACCGAAAAAGAGGTCCTGAGATTTGTTTTGTTTGTCTTGCTTCCTTCATACTCAAACCAAAAAGCGGTAATATTCGGAGCTTCAATATCGTTTGATATACCCTCCACTTCCCAGGTAGAAGAATTATAACCCCCCTCTCCTGTAGTAGCGTTCACAAAGACTGTTGTGTTTGTTTCACCAACCCCTGTTCCATTTACCGTCCAATTAACAGTTTTACTCTCCCCGCTAAGTATCTCTGAGATATTCTTTGTCCAGTTCTCACTGGCGGTTTTATTTAAGACGGCCTTGTTTGAGATAGTGAGGTTGAGTGTCAGGTTCCTGAGGTCGCCGTTATAGGCAGTAATGTTGGCAGTATAGGTTTCCGTGTTATTTCTAATAATTGCTGAAAACATGTCGATGGATATGAGCGTCTGCCCAAAATTCACGGAGAAAGTCCCATTGTTTCTTGTGATATTCTCGGTATGGGCGCTTGTATTGACGTTATAGGTTCCAGACAGATTCGTGTTGGTGTAGTTGTGTTCATAGACGTAACATTTATCCACCCTTTCCTCTACTGTTATCGCCCTAAATTCATAGAGTACCAGGCCCCCTGTGGA
>JAHJSX010000149.1 GCA_018830205.1 archaeon
CGCTTCTTATAATCTGTTTTCTGCTCTCTCCTTCTTCTTGTTGCTACTCTGTACCTTGCGCTTGTTGCCATTTACTTTTTCTCCTCTTTTGTCTTCTTTTTTGCTGGTTTCTTTGCAGCCTTCTTCGGCGCCGCTTTCGTTGTTTTCTTTACTGTCTTTGGTGCCGCCTTCTTTACTGTCTTTGGTCCTGCCTTTGGTTTTGCGGCTGCCTTTTTTGATGCCTTCGGCACCTTCTTTGGAGCTGGCGCCTTCTTTGGTTCTTCGGTTATAAACTTCTTTTCTAAAAGATACATATTGAGATGGGCCTTGCTCTTGAATATGCCGCCTTTGGCCATACCATATAGTTTTCGATGTGTGGCGCTGTCAATCTTCTTTTCCTCTCTAAGTTCAAGGAGCATTTTTCGTAGTGGCCGAATTGTTGTAATCCATCTTCGCTTCTTCGGGAATCTTGCGCCCTTTGCCCCCTTCCTGCTCCCATGCCCGCTTCTTCTGCCTTTGGCTTTCTGGGCTTTCTTGAAATTCGCCCTGCCCCGGCTTGTGCCGATTACAGGCTTCGCCTGGATAACCTTGTCATTTATTAGCCCCCTTATATCTGCCCTTGTTACTGCTTCATCGATATCCTCTGATTCTTCAGGGTCAAGCCATACTCGTCCCTTTCCTACCTTCAGAATCGATGCAGCCATCCTTCGTTTTGTTGACAGGTTCATTCTTCTACCTCATCTTCGGCCTTTTCTTCTTTTTTTGTCCCAGGATTCAGAATTTTAAGTTTCAACTTTTCTGCCTCTGCGAGAATTGTCCCGCGCTTCCTGCCTCCGATGGTTGCGGAAATCATAACTGCCTGGGTATTTTTGTCAATGCCATCAAGCTCGCTTAAATTGGTAACCAGAACCTCTCTTAGTCCTGATGGATGAAGACCGCGTTCGCTCGACTTCTTTTTGTAACCTATAAGGGGGCGGCTTAATCTTGAGTCGATGTACTTTCGTACTTTGTTGTGCTTGCCTCTTGGCCTTCTCCAGCTGGGAGCGAGCTTTTTGTATCTCCACTGTTCGACGCGCCTGAACTTCATACTGGAGCACCGTCCTTTTCGATTAGATATATGCCATCCTGGAAGACCCTCGGGTCCTTGTTTTTCACCTTGGTATGCTGCTCAAGGTTTGCAGCGGTTTGGCCCACTTCTTCGATGTTGTTGCCTGTTATCACTACTTCTGTGCCTTTGACCTTGACCTCGCAGTCACCTACTATCTTGGTCTTTCGTGCGACCTTTTCCCCGAGATAGTTTTCCACAGATATTGTTTTTTGGTCGACTTTCACGCTCATCGGGAAGTGGGAGTATATGATTTTCATTTTGTATTCGAATCCGAGACTCACCCCTTTTATCATGTTTTTGGTGTGAGCCTCATAAGTACCGATTATTGCCCACTGGCGCTTTTTGGGGTTTTCTGCCCCTATCACAACCTCACCTGCATCTTTTCTTACTGTAACGCCAGGATATTTCATTGTCTTTTTTATCTCGCCCTTTGGTCCCTTGACTACCATGACACTTTCAACCAGCGACACTTCAATGCCCGGTGGGATCTCAACTCTTTTTTCAAGCGTTGTCATAGTACGTCCTCAATACACATATGCAAGGAGTTTTCCGCCAACTCCTTTCTCAATTGCACTTTTATGGTCCATTACTCCAAGAGGAGTTGTCATTATGAGGATTCCAAACCCCTTGGCGGGTAAGAACCTCTTCTCAAATTTCTCGAACTGCTGTTTTTTGAGATTATATCTGGGCCTTATGATGCCGCAGTCATTCATCTTTCCAAGAAGCTGCACCTTGAACTTTCCTGATCTGCCGTCGTCAACAAATTCAAACTCTCCAATGTAGCCGTGCTCGTTCATAACGCTTAGCACTTTTCCAATGAGTTTCGATGCTGGTTTTGTATTACACTGCAAGTTGCCAACTCTTTCTGAGTTTTTAAGACTTGACAATGTATCCGCTAATGGGTCCATGAGCATAACTAATCACACCTATTCATATTTTTTAAATCCAAGTTCAGTTGCAACTTCCCTGAAGCAATGCCTGCAAATATCTAGACGATACCGTCTTATTATTGGCCCGTACGAGCCGCATCTCCTGCATTTTCTTGTTCCTTTGCCTACCTTTTTGCCTTCCACTTTTATCCCTCTATGTTTACTCCATATTTTGATTTTAGAAATTCAATTGAA
>JAHJSX010000150.1 GCA_018830205.1 archaeon
ATAATTAAATGTGCTGCTCGCAAGCGCCATTTCCTGTGTTTTTGTAAGTTTGGCCGCGTCCTCTTCGCAGATTTCCACATCACTCGAACCCGTGCAGCCTATCATAAAAATAATCGCAAATATTACCAAAAGTCGAGAAATTTTCATCGACACCTTTTAATTTCGTAACGTATAAAAAGGTTTGTATGATGCCAGGTATTGGTGGAGGAATCCAAGCAGGCGAAGGTCCAATAGTACCAGAAAGCGCCGAGGTAAAGGCCAGAAAGCTTGAGGCAAAAAGAAGGGTGCTAAGAAGGGAAAGCGCAAAAGTAGGACCGGGACCCGCGCAGGGGGAAAAGGATGCAGACCAAAGGGCCGAAAAAAAGGAAGATATAAAGAAAATAAAAAGGAAAGAGGGGGCAAGAGGAGTCAGGCGGCTGTGGGAGCGGGCGAAACCGCGCATTAAAACTGCGGTTGGAATTGTGAGGCAGCAGAAATTTCTTGTTGTCGCTCTTGTCTTTTTTGCATATACTACAGGACTTGTCCTCTGGCGGCAGTATTCTAACCTCTTAATATTTCTCCTCCCTGGAATTATTGCAAGCGGCGTTATTTACAGGATACTGTCCAACCTGCAGCGGGAAAAGGACGAGATAGAAAAAGAAAAGGATAGGTTAAAGCTGCTTGAGGACCGAAACCAGCTTTTGCTTGAAAACGCGCTTGACTGCGTCTTCACGCTTGATTTGCAGGGGAACATCAAGTCCTTCAACAGGAAAGCGGAGCGCGTCACAGGCTACATGAAAAAGGACGTGATTGGGCGTTCCTTCGGGATGTTTCTGCCACATGAAGGGATAAAGGACTTCTTTGACAAGCTCCAACAGGCAATAAGCACCGGTGCCGTGCCCATGTATGAGACAGAGATAAACACGATTTATGGCAGGCGGAACTTCGAGATGGCCCTCGCAGCCATCAAATTCAATGACACGCTTATCGGGGTCCAGGGGATGGGGAGGGACACAACAGACAAAAGACGGCTCCAGAAGGAGCTAAAAATGGCGACAAGCGATTTGGAACGCTGGTCGAAGCGCACAGTCAAAAAAGAGATGACGATACTTGAGATGAAAAACCAGATAAAGAACATTAAAAGGGAGCTTGAGGCCTACAGCGCCGAGAATAACTGATTGCCTACTTTGGCAGGCTAACTTTGAACACTGCCCCGCCCTCCGGATTGTCCTCCACCCAGATTTTTCCATCATGTATCTCAACAACGCGCTTGGCGATTGCAAGGCCAAGTCCTGTGCCTTTGACGCTTTCTTTTGCATTTCTTGAAAAACGCTCAAATATGCCCTGTTTGTTCTCATCTGGAATTCCTGGGCCAAAGTCTTTTACCATTACAATGTGGCTCTCGGGCCCCTCAATGGATTCAATGATTACCTTTTTTCCGTCTTCAGCATACCTTCTGGCATTTGTGAGCAAGTTCAAAAAGACCTCCTCAATGACAGGGTTTGCATTTACTACTCGCCCCTCACCAATGCGGTTTTCAACTGTCATGTCTGCCTCCTCAAGAAGGAGCCTGATTCCGATGACAACCTTGTCGATGATATTTCTCAAATCCACGGGGTTTTTCTCTATATCCTCGGCTGATTCGAGCTTTGAAAGCTTGCCTGTAAGCCCAATAATCTCCTCCTGTTTTTCTCCGCCCCACTTGATAACTTGAAGCAATTCTTTCTGGCTCTCCCTTGCATCGTCCATCAAAAGTTCGGCGGCATTTCTTATAACTCCCGCAGGCCCCAGAAGGTCGTGGGTCATTATGTCAGTAAAGAGGTCCTTCATTTTATTTGCCTCCTCGAGGTCCTTGACGTATTTTTTCAGGGCCATCTCTGCCCACTTGTAATCTGTGATGTTTCGAAGGACAGTTGTTACGGCAGTCACGCGCCCAGCGGAATCTTTTATTGGGGACATTTGAAAATGGAACCAGAGGCACATTCCGCCTAAAGTTGACTCCTCCTCGCCTGACAAACTCTTTCCGCTTCTGGCTATCTCATTTATGCGCTCCATGAGGCCGGCCGCCTTTTCCGGTTTGAGAAGGTCTGAGGGTGTCTTGCCCACCACTTCATCCACAGTTATGCCATATATGGGCGGGGCATTGTAATACAAGTATCTTCCTTCCAAATCCTGCATGATTATGATGTCTTCAGTACTTTCTGCAATCGAGCTCAAGCGCTCCTCACTCAAACGAAGAGCTTCCTGTGCCTGTCTACGTTTGGTAATGTCCATCATCATCCCTGACAGGACGTCGCCATCAAAAGTCGTGCTTAAAAGTACCTTTTTTACCTCTCCTGTTTTTGTGACCAGTTCGATTTCGTAATTGTCGACCCCACCGGTTTTCTCAAGTTCCTTAATCAGGGTGTCTCTGTCACGTGGGTTTTTATATATGGGAAGTACGCTTTTCGATGTCAGTTCACCAGGAGAGCCAAATCCAAGCATGTCGGAGAGGGCCTTGTTTGCGTAGAGTATTTTGCCCTCCAGATTGGTTTTATATATCCCAACAAGTGCGTTTTCCGCAAGATTTCGATATCTTCCCTCTGACTCCCGGATTAAATCGTTTGCCTGTTTGCGTATTGTGACGTCCCGGATAAGCTCGATTATATGTATGACTTCTCCATTTTCATCTTTTACTGGTGATGCCGTGATTTCAATGAAAACTTCGCTTCCTTCTTTGTCTTTGTGAGTATGAATAGTAGAATATGCCTCACCTTTGGCAAACACCTCCTTGAGAGGGCATATATGGTCCTCTGTGTTGCATGGTTTCGATACCCCGTGGGAGACCTCAAAGCAGTGTTTTCCCCTCACCTCATTCATAGAATAGCCAAAAGTTTCAAGGAATGCCCTGTTGGCACTTATGATTTTGAAGTCTCTGTCGACGACCAGCATCCCCTCGTTCATGCTGTCGACCACCTGCTCCGTGTACTCCTTCTCTTTTTTAATTCCCTCGGTTCTATCCTTTACCCGCTGGTACAAAAGTCCAATGATGAGTCCTATTGCGCCGCCAAAGAGCGTAAAGGGCAGGGCCCATAGAAAGAGCTCAATGGCGAATACGTCAGAGATGCCCATTTCGTGCGCAGGCATGACCAGGTGTACAGAGTGGGACATGTACATGGCGAAGGGTGAGAGTATGAAATAACCTATCACAGCCCCTGCTAGAGCTATTACGAAGGGTATCTTTAATCTTGTGCCCAGTATCATCTCTCGATTTTGTCGTCCTAAAAATAATGGGGCCCCCAAAATGCTGGTACTCTTAGACGACTTTCCCTCTAAACTAAGTATACTTTTCAACATTAACGTACATAAACGTTGTTCTCACAAGAACATTATTAGTTCCTAAGAATATACATTTGATAAATAAAGCAAAAAATAAATACTCTAGAATGCAATTTTCATATGATGACGAAGGTTCTGCTTCTTATCTTGGTTGTCTTGACCCTCGGCTGCACTGGCAGCCAGGAGCCTGCGTCACCGCCCATCCAGGCTTCAGAAAATTGCATGGGATTTGTCATCGGGGCTCCGATGGAGGCAACGACTATCCCGCTTGCAGGAGGTGCATGGGCAAGACCGCATCCAGGGCCATTTGCATGGCAATGGATAGAAAACGAAAAAGGGGTCTTTTTCTTTGATTTTGCTGACAGGTGGGTCCACATGGCGCAAGATAGTAATGTCGCAATCCTTGGCACGATTTGGCCTTACGCCGACTGGGACCAGGAGACGTGCCGTGAGGATTCGTGCGTGGTAACCGGGCGCGACCAGTTCTGCGCCGATAACCGCTTTGATTATATTGGTGGGAAGCTTCCAAACTGGCGTTGCGCGCCCTGCGACACGGATGATTACAAGAATTTTGTCAGAACGGTCGTTGAGAGGTACGACGGCGACGGAGTAGACGATATGCCAGGGCTCTTACTTCCAATCAAGCACTGGGAAATCTCAAACGAGCCCGAGATGCAGGGCGAGGATTTAACGTTTTTTATCGGCAGGCCGGAAGAATATGTAGAGATTTTGAAGGGCGGCTACGAGGCCGTAAAGGAGGCCTGCCCTGACTGCACTGTGGTGCAAGGCGGGGCAGCGGGGAGCGAGGATACGCAGGCCTTCTGGGGAGAGGTGTTTGACCTTGGGGGTGGCGATTATTTCGACATCGCAAATATCCATTTCATAAACTACGGCGACGCTGTCACCCTCAATGTCAAGGGATTCAAAGTGCTCATGGATGAGAAAGGAGTAGACAAGCCAATATGGGTCACAGAAGCAGAATTTCCATCAAATGATGACGTTTTGGCCTCAACGCAGGGTGCGCTTGACGCGGGAGCGAGCAAGATTTTCTTCACGCGCTTTGAAATCGGGCGATGGGGGCCGCCTGAACCAGGTAAATATTCCGAAGTTTATGAAAAGGTGCCGTCAATGTGCAAGATATGATATAATGGCAGAAAAAATAAAAAAATCAGAGAGCGAGTGGAAGAAAGAGCTTACGCCTGAGCAGTTCAACATCCTGCGGGAAAAAGGAACAGAACGTCCCTTTAGCGGGAAGCACACAAATAACAAGAAAAAAGGCATCTACCGATGCGCTGCCTGCGGAAATGAATTGTTCCTTTCAGACGCGAAATTCGACTCCGGCACAGGCTGGCCTAGCTTCACGGCACCAATTTCCGATGACATGGTCGAAACTGAAGAAGACATGCGCCACGGCATGCAAAGGACAGAGGTACTTTGCCCGAAATGCGGCGGGCACCTTGGGCATGTGTTTGATGATGGGTCAAAGCCAACTGGACAGCGGTTTTGCATAAATTCCGTGGCACTTGATTTTAAGGAAGAGGATTAACCTATCTATTAAGCCTTACCAAAAGGAACACGATTACCAGGAACAGGAAACCGCCAAGCGCCGCTGTTCCGATTTGCACTGGGGTAAACCCGAAAATCGTGGGG
>JAHJSX010000195.1 GCA_018830205.1 archaeon
AACATTGGCAACAATTTGTACTCGCTGTTGAGCGACGATCAAGACTCGAATTGTAGCGTGCATCACCCCTAAGGCGTATTCCTCCCGGAAGGGGTGCCCGCAAGCCCAGACTCGACTTTTCCGTGGAAAATCAACAGAATGACAATAGGAGGCATTCTGATGACTGGTATTGGAGGCGCCGGGAGTCGAACCCATTTTTGGGGGTATCAGAAACCGATGAGAAAACGCAGCCTTAGCCGCTAGGCTCCCGAAACCTTTTAGAAAATTTCTTCCGTCCTGTTCCGTCTCGTTCCTTCTCATACCGCCTCATGGACCTGGCTCACGGCCAAATAGCGGCCAAACTTTCTGAGGCAATGTTCGGATGTTGTCCGTGTCTCGTGCGCCTCGGGTTCGTGCCCGGCAGGGCGCAACTGGCGCCTGCTGCTTTCTCTGAGACCAGCACCACATTTCACAAAACTAAAGTCATGCTTAAGTTTCATGCGGATTTGTGAGAGTGACGCGCTTGCGCAAAACTAAAGTATGGCTTAAGTTTAGTGCATGGAGGCGGCTACTTCCACATCGCCCAATTGGGACCATCTCTTCGAGACCGCAGCGGCTCAAGACGGGCTCTTCACCACGCAGCAGGCGGCCGAGGCCGGGTACTCGCCACAGCTGATCGCGCACCATCTCGGTTCGGGGCGGATGATCCGGGTGCGTCGCGGAGTCTATCGGCTCGTTCACTTTCCCGCCGGCGATCACGAGGAGCTCGTCGTCGTCTGGCTCTGGTCGGAGCACAAAGGCGTGTTCTCCCACCAGACCGCGCTGGCGCTCCACGACCTCTCGGATGTGCTGCCGTCACAGATCCATCTGACGCTACCGCAACTGTGGAAGAAGCGGCGGCTGCGCGTGCCGGAAGGGGTGGTTCTGCACTATGGCGACGTCTCCGACGGTGAGCGGCGGTGGTTCGGCGCCGTACCTGCGACGGATCCGGCGCGCACGCTCGAAGACTGCGCCCTTGAGCATCTGTCTCCCGATCTCCTGCGCGATGCGGCCCTGGACGCGCTGCAGCGCGGTATCGTGACTCGGGGCCAGCTCGGCGCCGTAGCCGAGGCACTCGAGCCTTTCGGGGGCCTTGACCCGTGACCACCCGCAGCTACAGCACCGCCGCCGCGTTCAAGCAGGCGCTCGAGCAGCGCCTTCGCAAGGCATCCGATTCCGGTCCGGACTTCGCCCGCCGCCGGCAGCTCGTGGTCTTCGACCGTTTCCTCGCTCGTGTCGTCCTGGATTTCGGGGATGCAGTCACGCTCAAGGGTGGTCTCGCCGTCGAGCTGCAGCTCGAGCGGGCGCGGACCACCAAGGACGTGGACCTGAGGGTGCTGGGAGCGCCCGATGCCTTCCTCGACAGGCTCCGCGCCGCGATCAACCGGGATCTGGGTGACTTCATGGTGTTTGAAGTCCGTCCAGACGATCGCCACCCGGAGATCCAAAACGATGGCATGCGCTACGAGGGGCAACGCTTCCGAGCAGAGTGCAGCCTCGCCGGCAAGATCTATGGCCGGCCCTTCGGCGTGGATGTCGCGTTCGGCGATCCGATCTTCGGCGAGCCCACCGCAGTGGTGGCCGAGGACGTGCTCGCGTTTGCCGGTGTCACGCCTCCCACCCTTCGCGTGTATCCGATGGAGACTCACATCGCGGAGAAGCTTCACGCCTACACCATGCCGCGTGGCCGGCCCAACACGCGGGTGAAGGACCTCCCGGACCTGGCGCTCATCGCCACGGCCAAAGCGCTTGATGCCCGCCGGCTCCGGGCCGCAATCGAGCAGACGTTCTCGTTCCGAGGGACGCACGACGTTCCCGATCGCCTACCGGAGCCATCGGGCACATGGCAGGCGCCCTACAAATCCCTCGCAAGGCAGGACCAGCTGCGCTGGGCCACGCTCGCCGATGTGTACGAGGCCGCGCGGTCGTTCCTCGACCCCGTGCTGGCGGGATCGTTGGACGCCGCCTGGGAGCCGGACACCTGGACCTGGATCTCGACCTGAACCAAGCCTGCCCTATCGCTCCAGCGTCTCCCGAGTAGCTCGCCGGAGGTGTTCACCCTTCGTGTGTACCCGATGGAGACCCACATCGCGGAGAAGCTTCACGCCTACACCATGCCGCGCGGCCGGCCCAACACGCGGGTGAAGGATCTCCCGGATCTGGCGCTCATCGCCACGGCCAGAGCGCTCGATGCCCACCGACTTCGGGCCGCAATCGAGCAGACGTTCTCGTTCCGAGGGACGCACGACGTTCCCGATCATCTACCGGAGCCACCGGATACATGGGAGGCGCCCTACGCGTCCCTCGCAAGGCTGGACCAGCTGCGCTGGGTCACGCTCGCCGATGTGTTCGAGGCCGCACAGTCGTTCCTCGACCCCGTGCTGGCGGGATCGATGGACGCCACCTGGGATCCGGACACCTGGACTTGGAGCTCGACCTGAACCAAGCCTTCCCTTTACCTCCAGTGACTCCCGAGTAGGTCGCCGGAGGTGTCCAATCAAGAGCGCCTTGACATCATCGACGACATCATACATGGTTAGACGGTTGTCGAACTGACGCACGCAAGGATCCCGCGGTCGATGAATCCGAAGAAGCTGACCAAGATCATGAAGGCGCTCTCCAACGAGAACCGGTTGGCGCTCTATCTGGAGATCGCGAAGCGGGAGCAGGCGAACTACGAAGCGCCCGAGTGCAACATCGCCTATATCGTCCAGATGTTCGACCTCAGCAAGGCGACCATCTCACACCACCTCAAGGAGCTGTCCACCGCCGACCTCATCACGACCGAGAAGCGCGGCAAGTTCCTGGTGGCGACCATCAACAAGGAGACCCTCGCTGAAGTGAAGGATGTGTTGGGGGAGCTGCTCGAAGTGTAGGCCCGGTGGCGCCCTTTTTTTTCCAACTTTGTTCGACGGTTTTCAAACCATCAAACCAGAGCAGACAGCCGAATCATGAGCATGACCCCCACCTCGAAGGCAAAGCTGAAGCTGTACGTCACCCTGGCGTTACTGACCTTCGCCGTGATCGGCCTGTCTGTCATGGGCACGCGTACGCTGCTCGATCCGGATCGGCTCGACCTCTTCATTCGGCTGGGGTTCGCCCGAGCCGCGGTCCTGGCCTGGGCTGTGTACACCGTGTTGGGGGCGTTACTCATGGCCCATCCCCGCACCTATGTCCTCGGCAACGTGATGCTGCTGGCCAACAATGTCTTCGTCATCGGCGTCTACGTGAAGGGCGGTTTTCTGGGCAGCGCCGTCGGGGAAGCAGCGGCCATGTTGCTCCCGCTCTTTTTCCTGTGGGCCGGTCATCCCTACGCCCAGTGGAAGCGATGGCGCTCCAGCGCTCGCACGGTGGTGGACCGGGGCTCTGAGAATCCAAGGAGGGAATCGATGAAGATCATCCTGCTCGGGGGCAGCGGTGAGGTGGGCCGCGCCGTGGCGCGCGCGCTTGTGGACAGTGAGGTGTGCTCCCACCTCACGCTCCTGGGGCGCAGCGCCGTGACCTCCCTGGACAACGAGACCAAGGTGGAGCAGGTGGTGGTGGACACCGGCGCAGACGACTTCGAGTCGGTGGTGCAACAGACGGCTCAGGGACACGACGTAGCCATCAGCTGCCTGGGCATCGGCAGTGGAACCAGGACCATGACCGAGGAGCAGATGCTCGCGGTGGAGGTGCACCTGCTGGGGAAATACGCCCGGGGGTGCAAGGCCGCCGGCATCGAGATCTTCGAGCTCTTGACCGCCGTCGGGGTCAGGGAGGGCTGGGCGGACTCGCGGATCAAGGCCTTTCGGGTGATGGGCAAGAAGTACAAGACGGTGCTCGACGTCGGGTTTGAGAAGCTGGCGATTTTCGAGCCGGGCATGATAGTGGGCAACGCCCACACGCCCCGTTGGATGACCTGGTTCACGGCCCTCATCCCGGACGCCCTCGGGTGGGGAAACATCCACCTGGACGAGCTCGCGCAGGCCTTTGTCGCCCACCTGGAAAAGCGAGCGGCGACGCAGACCGACCCCGTCTTGAACTATCGAAACCAGGAGATGAAGCGGCTACTCGCGGAGTGACGAACATCGACCGCGAGACTTTTTTTGCACCGACGGTTCTACAGTTGCCGAACTGGCTGACTGTCATGACGGCGCCACGGCACGGAAGGAGACATTGAATGAGCGACAAACCCATTCGGATATCGCGAGAGGCGGCACGGCGGCACACGGAAGACATGACGGGGAAGAACATCGTCATCACCGGTGCCACGGCGGGAGTCGGCAAGGAGACCGCGAAGAGCCTTGCGAAGATGGGCGCCAACATCTACTTCGCGACCCGCAACCCGGACAAGACCAGGGACACCATCGCGGAGATCCGCGCTGGGCTCACGAACGGCTCGGTGCTGGAGCACAAGCCGCTCGACCTGAACGACCTCGACAGCGTGCGCCAGTTCCCCTCCCTGTTTGGGGACAACGATCACATCGACGTGCTCATCAACAACGCAGGCGTGGCCCACGAGACAGGCGTCACCAAGCAGGGAATCGAGCGGATCTTCGGCATCAACTACCTGGGGCATTTCCTGCTCACAATGAGGCTGATGCCTCACCTGCAAAGAGCCAAGGGACGCATCATCAGTGTCTCCTCGATGGGGCACTCTTCGGCGCGCCGAGAACACTTCGATGGGCCCTTTCACGGACCGTGCGAGAATATCCATCCGCAAGTGCTGTACGGTCGATCCAAGGCCGCGCAGATCCTGTTCACCAAGGCGCTGCAGCGACGACTCGATCAGAACGGCCGATCGTGCGCCGCCGCGAGCCTCCATCCCGGAGCCGTTCGCACGCGGATCTTCGACACCTACGGCGTAGTGTCGAAAGCCTTCATCCTCATGCTCTGGCCCATCATGGTCGATGTGCCCGAAGGGGCGCGCACGTCCGTGTACCTGGCCACCCGGGACCGCCCCGAGGAATCCGGCGGCAAGTACTTCTACTACGGGATGTTCCGCAAGGGCATCTACGAGAAACCGGGAACCGCCCTCGTCAACGATGAAGCCCTCTCAGAGCAGCTGTGGAAGCAGTCAGAGGAGTTGGTCGGCGAAGAGTTTGCCGTTGGCTAGCGTGGGGGTCATCACCGAAGGCGAAAAGGACGCAACCACATGAAAAGAAGCGATCAAAAGAAATCAGTGTGGATCACCGGCGGTGGCAGCGGCCTCGGTGCGGCGATGGCGCTGGAGCACGCCAGCCTCGGCGCGAAGGTCGCGGTGAGTGGTCGACGGGCCGAGAAGCTCGCTGAGACCGTGGCGGAAATCGAGCGACGAGGAGGGACCGGCTTGGCTGCTCCATGCGACGTCAGCCAAGAAGCCCAAGTCGAATCAGCGGCCAACCTTGTCGTCCGGGAATTCGGCTCGATGGACGTGGTGGTGGCCAACGCCGCGTTCCCGGTGAAAGCAGCGGTCGAGGCACTGCAGGCCGACGAGTTCAAGCGTCAGCTCGATATCAACGTCATCGGCGCGTTCCTCACCGCGAAGCATGCGCTTCCAGAGCCGCGACAATCGACACGCCGCGGTATTGCTGAAAGGAGAGTCCGATGACATTTATCAAACACACCGAGAGTTGGTACAAGGGAGAGGCTTTTGAGTTCGGAATGCTCATCATCTTCGGCACCCTGTTGGTGATCCTGGCGCTCTACTTCTGGAAGTTCGGTCACACCTCGACTTCCCGTGTGCTGGTCATCCCTTTCCTCGTGGTCGGTCTCTTTTGGGGGATTGCCGGAGGATTCGGAACTTATCGCAACAGCGTTCGCATCGAAAAGATGCGCGTCGACTACAAACAGGATCCCGGCGCCTTCGTAAAAAGCGAGAAGAAGCGGGTCGAGGGGTTCCTCGGCATATATCGCCCACTGCTCATCGGCTGGACCGTGCTGGTCCTCATCGGCCTGTCCCTGTTCCACTTCTGGGGAGGGAACCTCGGCCGCGCCATCGGCTTGGCCGCGATCCTCTTCGCTGTCGCGGGATTGATGGTCGACCACACCTCGGAGCACAACGCCCGCGTTTATTGTTCCCCTCGCCTAAAAGCATGACGGTTTGAGACGAACACAACCGGACTAATTCGCTTCTCCATTGCGGTGGCGGTAGCCACCGAAAAGGAGAGGCGAGATGGCTACAGACGAAACAAGAAATCACGAAAAGGGAAATG
>JAHJSX010000151.1 GCA_018830205.1 archaeon
CTTTCTTTTCTTTTTTAATAATTCGATTCACGTCATCAATTTCATCACCAAAATCTGAGGGGTTTGCACCGCAGGCAATTTTCGCTGCCACTGGTGCGAATACGTCCCGCCCGTGAAAAGTGCTCGATTTCGGCTCTGCTTTTATTTCAATGACCCTTTCCACGCCTTCGATAAGGCTGAAAATGCCGTTGTCAGGCCCAATGTAATAGTGTCCGCCTGCCCGAACAATCACTCCCCTACGCTTCGTACCAACGCCGGGGTCCACCACGACTACGTGAACAGTGCCTTCTGGGAAATGCGGGCAGGATGAATAAATCACAGCCGCGGCCTGGCGGACGTTGAACTTCTCAATGTCATGGGTAATATCAACTATTTTTACATCAGGGTAGCCTGAATAAATGACTCCCTTCATTGCGCCGACGTATTCGCCCGTGCCAAAGTCAGTTGTTAAAGTGACTATCATGGGTTATTTCTGGCGTTTGAGGCTTAAAAAATTATTTCCCTTTGATGAACTGCTCAACCTTATTTCTGCAAATATCGTCCGGATACTGTTCGGGCGGGGTCTTCATCAGATAAGACGAAGGGGCAAGCAGGGCGCCGCCAATACCTCTGTCGAGGGCGAGCTTGGCGCATCTCAGGGCATCGATTATAACACCTGCTGAGTTTGGGGAATCCTCCACTGATAGGCGGCACTCAAGGTTCATTGGGACGTCGCCGAAATGCCTGCTTTCTATCCTCAAGAAACAGAGTTTGTTGTCCTTTTGCCATGGCACATAATCACTTGGCCCAACATAGATGTCGTCCGGCTTAATCTCAAAACCCCGTGCCTCTATCTGGGATGTGACGGCATTGGTCTTTGACCGTCTTTTTGACAAAAGCCGCTTCTCTTCCTTCATGTTCAAGAAATCAGTGTTCCCGCCAGTGTTTAGCTGGTAGGTCCTGTCAATGGGCATCCCCCTGTCCATGAATAGGTTCACAAGGGTTCTATGCAGGATGGTGGCCCCGACCTGGGACTTTATGTCGTCGCCTATGATTGGCAGCCCCGCACGCTCAAAGCGCTTTCGCCAGTAGTCGGTCTGCTTCCACTTTCCTTCCTCTTTTATCCACCCGCTTGCAATGAATACAGGGATGCAGTTTACGAAGGCACACCCTGCTTCGATGGCCTGCTCAACGTACCACTTGGTCGCCATCTCGCTTCCTACGGGCAGGTAGTTGATGAGCACGTCCGTTTTCGTGTCCTTCAGGATTCCCGCCACATCGGCAGACTGGGATGGGTCTTTCTCGATGATTTCGGAAAGATACTGCCCGAGGCCGTCATGTGTCATACCCCTCTGGACTTTTACTCCCAGTTTTGGAACCTTTGCGAACTTGGTTGTGCAGTTTGGTTTTGTGAAGATGGCCTGCGAGAGGTCCTTCCTAACCTTGTTCTTGTCGACGTCGAAGGCCGCCGTGAACTCGATATCCTTTATGCGGTAACCGCCAAGGTTGGAATGCATGAGGCCAGATATCCTCTCCTCACTTTCCGCGTTCTTGTAATATTCTACGCCCTGTACCAGAGATGAGGCACAGTTTCCGACCCCAATAATTGCTACTTTTACCTTTCCCATAATATCACCTTTATTTTATACTTATAAAATACTTTAACTATTTATATGTTTTACGCATATAAAATACTTATGCCCCTAGAACGACTCAAACGCCTTAACACAAAGGAAAGCCTTTGGCTTTATGTAATCAGTGTCCTAAAAGACCGGCCCATGCACGCGTACGTACTTAGAACGGAGATAGAGGAAAAATTTGGATTTAGTACCGGCAACGTGACAGTCTACAAGGTGCTTTACCTGCTCCAAAGAGAGGGGTACGTTACGAAACAAAAGGAAGGGCGAAGAGTGATTTATTCCATTACTGAAAAGGGAATAAAAGCGCTCGATGAGGCAAAAGGGTTCTACAAAAAGCAGGTAGATAGGCTTTAGCGTCCAGACCGAAATATTTATACCTTCTTTTAGGCGATTAGGGGCCAGAGCATTGGAGGTAATTTGAGATGGAAGAGACCAAAATTCAACTTGATTTAGATGAGATGCCAAAAAAATGGTATAATATTTTAGCAGACGTGCCGGAACCGTTCCCACCATACCTGCATCCGGCAACCAACGAGCCGGTAACTCCAGAGGACCTGGCACCGGTTTTCCCTATGGAGCTCATAAAACAAGAAGTAAGCCAAGACAGGTATATCGACATCCCTGAAGAGGTAAGGGACGCATACTACCATGTAGGAAGGCCCACACCGCTTTACAGGGCCAAGAGGCTTGAGAAATA
>JAHJSX010000152.1 GCA_018830205.1 archaeon
CCTATGCCAAACCACAAAATCGCGACAGGGATGAGCGCGACAGCGGGAATGGGCCTGAAAAGCTCAACGAGCGGGTTTGTCATGTCCTCGGCCGTTTTTGACCAGGCGATGAGAATCCCGTGGGGCACCGCAATAATGGCTGCAAGGGCGAAGCCCAGTATGACCCTGTAAAGGCTCGCAGATATATGCGTTAAAAGCTCGCCGCTTAAAATGAGGCGGAGGGTTGTTGACAATATGGCGGAAGGCGCAGATAAAAAGAGAGGGTTGACAAGCCCTGCCCTGCTTACTGCCTCCCAGAATAAAAAGAAAAAAAGGAGGGATGAGATTTGAAGTATTCTCCCCATTTACGCCTCCGGTGGAAGGTAGGAATAGTCCACGAACTCGCCAACCGTCACGTCACGGCCAAGCGACTCGGGGTCGTACTCCTTTATGGCATCTATCATCATCTCGAATGACTCGTCAGAGACCCTTCCCGATGGGTTGAACGCGGCCCACGGCACCCTTTTCGCCTCCTCTTTTGTCATGCCTGTGTCAAGCGCCTCGACCTCTGCGGCCATGTCAGGGTTGTCGAGGGCCCACTGGAGGCCCCTTAGATATGCCCTCACAAATTTCCTTACCTCTTCGGGGTGCTTTTCTATGAAATCCTCTGTGAAAACAGCCATGCCGAACGGGGCCCCATGCGGAAACACATCGCCCGGCGTTAGAATCACGTCCACGTCGGCCTCAAGCTGCGGGTAGGACATCGGGAAGATGAATGCCGCGTCCACGTCGCCCTGCAGGAGGGCCTGGGGCATGGAGGGCGCAGAAAGCTGGGTAATTGTGACGTCCTTTGCAGGGTCGATGCCGTTTTGCTCGAGTGCAATCCGCAAGGTGAGGTCAAGGGTTGTGCCCATCC
The DNA here is from genome assembly GCA_018830205.1 of archaeon. GTDB lineage: Archaea > Hydrothermarchaeota > Hydrothermarchaeia > Hydrothermarchaeales > Hydrothermarchaeaceae > JAHJSX01. The sequence goes on from JAHJSX010000152.1 coordinate 896, forward strand.
TGTGAATCGCTATGGTCTTTCCTTTAAGGTCAGAAACGCTCTTTATGCCGGAATTTTTTCTAACCACCAGATAGTCCCCCGGTTTTTCCTTTGTACCAAGCTCGCCCACCGCCACGACCTTAAGCGGGACGTCCTTTGACACCACGCGGATGATTGCAGGGGAGGAGCCTATCGTCCCCCCGTCAAGCTCACCTGCCATAATCGCCTCTATTACGCTCGAACCCCCCCTGAAGCTCACCCATGAAATGTTGAGGCCTTCCTCTTCGTAGTACCCGTTGTAAAGCGCGTAAACCTCTGGCTGGGCCTGGCTCGCGAGGTATCCTATCCTCATGGTTGCGTCTTCGCCCGGTTTTGACACACAGCCCGTGCCAACCATAATAATGAAAACTAAAACTATTCCTGCAATCCTTCTCATATCTCTACCTCTATTTGTTTTTTACAAAATTTTCAATCTATTATTTTATTATTCACTAAATAAAAGTATATATAGTTTATGTAAACATAATATAAGCGATGGAAATTGCCCGAAAGAAGATGGAGCTTCAGTCAAAAGGCGTGAGGATTGGACATGCCCTTGAGGAAAGGCTGCTTGGGGATTTTCCAACAGCCACAAGCGATTATCTTTCATTCATGATGGGGGGTGCGCCGGTGGCCATGCTTGGTGGCTTTTATACAGATTCATCGCCCTATGAAATCAGGGAAATGCAAGAGGGGCATGGAATTTTTGAGGCCGATGAGCTTTTCACAAAAATAGAATTTTTAAAAAGGCCCGAGTTTTTTGACAAAACCACATCCGATGGCATTAAGATGGAGAAGCTCGGCAAGCTCGTGGCCCCGGGATTTTTGATAGTATACCTCTCAACGGGATGCGTTTATTGGGGCGAAATGCAGTGCAAGTTCTGCGTCACTGGCCACATCAATACAATCAAGAATAAAAGGCCCGAGCAGGTCAGCGAGCTGGCCAACGAGGGCGCGAGAGAGATTGGCTCCCACATAGCGCTTACATCAGGGGCACTGCCAAAGGACAGGGGAAGCGTTCTACTTGCCGAAACAGCTAAAAAAATAAAGGAAAGAGCTGATGTGGCAGTATCAGTAAATAGCGAGCCTCCGGAGGATTTGAACAAAATCAACGAGATGGCATCTGCCGATTCTATCTACATAAACCTGGAGGTCTTCGACGAGAAAAAAAGGCGCGAGATAATGCCTGGCAAAAGCGAACTCAAGCTTGCGGATTATGACAGGGTTTTCAAGCGGTGCACCGATGTCTTCGATGACAACCAAGTGGGGAGTGTATTGCTCGCGGGGCTTGAGGAGGACGATACGTATCTTGAAGGGGTCGAGCACCTTGCAAGCATGGGCGTGGTACCGGCCGTCGTACCATTTTACCCGACATCCCTATCAAAGCTAAATGACATGGCCCCGCCATCAAAAGAACGGATGGAAAACATCTACTTGAAATCCATCGACATCATAAACGACTACGGCCTCGACCCGTTTAAGACAAAGGCGGGTTTCATAAAGGGCGGCGCTTTGTCGGCCATGAAGGAAGTGATTCAAAATGTCTGAACTCGATGATATAAACAAGGAGCTTCTGCGGATTCTGGGCAAGAATTCCAGGGCCCAGTTCTCGGAGCTGAGGGACGCGCTTTCGAAAAGGGGGCACGAGCTTACAAGGGAAGCAGTGGAGTACAGGGTCAAAAAAATGATTGAGAGCCAGATTATAACGAATTTTGCCATGATTACCGACCCCGAGAAGATAGGGTATCAAATCTGCGCTTATGTCACAATAAACCTCAAGGACCCGCGAAAAAGGGACAAAATCGGGGAGATGCTATCAGAGCTCCCGAACACGGCCTTTGTCCACGCGGCCACGCACGGCTTTGACATCGGGTGCAGGATTTTCTTTACTGACAAAGAGGATATGATTGACTTTTTGGATATTTTAGAAGAAGATAAGAGAATCGAGAACTTCAATCTCGATATCATAAGGAAGACCTACAAGGTCGGGTCGATTACGCCGATTTGACGGCCCACAGAGTCATGCCAGGCCTGTTTTAACGTTTTTGCGCCAGCTGCACTCCTGGCAACTATCTATTTTTTGTGCAGACGTTCCCTGAACTTCGCCATCGCACAGAGTTCCAGCAACACCCCAGCAGCGCCTTCCATCATCGGGATAGGCTGGACAGGTTCCAAGCTGTGCTGCATTAATTCCTCCTCCTTCCCTCCCACATTTGTTGTATTCCCAACATTGTGCTCTATATACCATACATAAACCCCCAATATAGCAACTAATTGGACATTTTATTGATTAAAATATAAAAAAGTTGCGCAATCTCAACCCAGATAAACGAGCTTGATTAGTGTTATTTACGTTACGTACACTAAAATATAGAGTAAAGTACAAAACGCCAAAAATGGGTGGTTTTTAGAAGCCTTAAAATAACACTCCCTATATAATAATCAATATAATGATAAAGATAAAGGAGATTTCAAAGGCGTTCGGGGACATAAACGCTGTAGATGGTATCAGCCTTGAGATAGCCCGGGGCGAGATATTCGGGTTTTTGGGCCCAAACGGCGCCGGCAAGACAACGCTTCTTTCAATCCTCTCTACACACATTTTGCAAGACGGAGGCTCTGCATCTGTCATGGGATTTGATACTCAAAAAGATGCCAAAAAACTAAGGAAATCAATCGGCATCGTATTCCAGGAGCCCAGTCTTGACGAGAAGCTCACGGGGAGAGAGAACATGGAGATTAGTGCGGTTTTGTACAAAGTTCCTAAAAACAAAAGAAAGGAAAAAATCGATGAGCTTTTGGACGTTGTTGACCTAAAAGACAGGGCCGGCTCCCTTGTACGGACTTATTCCGCAGGCATGAGGCGCAGGCTTGAGATTGCAAGGGCCCTCATCCACGGGCCCAAAATATTATTTCTGGACGAGCCGACGCTCGGGCTTGACCCAAAGGCAAGGGAATGGGTGTGGGAGCATCTTCTGGGGCTTAACAAAAACGAGGGGACGACAATCGTGCTTTCGACCAACTACATGGAGGAGGCAGAAAGGCTCTGCGGCAGAGTTGGAATAGTAGATAGGGGGAAGATGATAGCCGTGGGCACGCCCGGAGAGCTAAAAAGCGAGCTTGCGGGCGATGTGATAACAGTCAAAACCAAAAGGCCAGAAGAAGTTGCGCAGAAATTCAAGAATGCAGATTTCGTAAAGGAAACAAAAAAAGTAAGCGGAAAAATATTTTTCATTGTTGAAAATGGGGAAAGCGCTATTCCGCGCGTTGTGGAGCTGGCCGGAGGGGACATGGTCGAATCAATTGAGCTTCATCGGCCAACGCTAAGCGACGTATTCTTGCACTACACAGGAAGAGAAATAAACGGCAGTGAGGGGACAAAAGGGGGCAGGAGAAAAATGAAGCGGAGGGGCAGGGGGATATGAGCGAGCTTGAAGTCATCTATATAGTCTGGCAAAGGGAGCTCAAACGATACACGCGGGAGAGGGTCCTCGTGCTCAGCACGATTTTCATGTCGCTTTTGTGGCTTGTAATCTTTGGGATAGGGGTTGGCTCCATGCAGTTTGGAAGGATGATTGGAAATTACCAGGCATTTTTGTTCCCGGGAATCATCGGGATGGCGCTCCTTGTCACATCAATCCGCTCCGGGATATCTATAATAAGGGACGCCGAGCAGGGCTTTTTGAGGGTCGTTCTGCTGGCTCCGGTTTCGCGGCCCGCAATTGTTCTTGGAAAGGCGCTTGGCGGGTCCACGGTTGCACTCTTCCAGGGGGTTGTTATTCTCCTTCTGTCCTTTATTGTCGATGTTTCCATGAACCCTGCCATTTTTTTGTATTCAATCGGCATAATGGCTTTGATGGCACTCGGCCTCGTCTCCATGGGCCTTTTAATCGCTTCTTTTCAAAAGAGCTTTGAGGGGTTCAACCTCATCATGAGCCTTTTGATAATGCCCATGTTCTTCCTCTCAGGCTCACTTTTCCCGATTCGCATCCTTCCAGGCTGGATGAAAACCCTGACTTACATCAATCCGCTCACATACGGCGTTGACGCACTAAGGACAGTAATAATTGGAACATCAGCCTTCCCAATTTTGACGGATTTGGCAGTGCTTGCAGGCTTTTCATTTTTCATGCTCGCGGCTGCTTTTTTGACATTCGAAAGACGATAAATCCTGTGCTTTTTGCAGTGTTTAA
>JAHJSX010000153.1 GCA_018830205.1 archaeon
ACTCGGGGCTTCCAGAAAAAAGCGAGGAGAAGCTCTACAATCTCCTTGATGAGATTATAAAAAAACACGGTCCAAATTACGCCAAACATTACGACAGGCTTCTGGAAGAGCTGGGCCTCGAGCACGACCCGAAAATCGTGGCTGCCGGAGTCGTTGCATACGAGCATACAAAAGAGGGATACCTCAAGCCGTATCCAGGGGTAGTACCCACGCTTTTGAAGCTGAGGGAGAAGTACAAGCTTGGAGTGATATCAAACGGGCTTTCCATAAAGCAGTGGGAAAAGCTAATCGGCCTTGGCATACATCACCTTTTCGACGTGGTAGCCACATCAGAGGAGCTTGGATTTAAAAAGCCGCAAAAGGAGATATTTTTATTTGCAGTTGAAAAACTGGGCCTAACTCCAGCGGATTGCATGATGGTCGGAAACCGCCTCGATACAGACATACTCGGCGGGAACACAGCAGGGATGAAGACTGTCCGTCTAAAGCGGGGAAAATATAAAGAGATAAGCCCGAGCAACAAAGACGAGACCCCAGACTTTGAGATAGACGATTTTACACAAATCACAGCCGTTTTGGGGCCCGACAAATGAGGATAATTTCTGCAATCGCAAGCGTTGAGGGGACAACCGAGGCCGTAGAGATACTAAGAAAAGGAGGCCTCGTGATATTTCCTACAGACACCCTTTATGGCCTAGGGGCAAGCGCGCTTGATGAGATTGCCCTGAGGAGCGTTTTCGCTGTAAAAAAAAGGCCCTCATCCAACCCGCTGTCCATAGCAGTAAGCGGCATCGAAATGATGAAGCAGTACGCCGAGCTACCAGACGAGGCTTTAAAGCTGGCTCGTGCATTTTTGCCAGGCCCCCTCACAATAGTTCTAAAAAAGAAGAATTTGCCTGATGTATTGACAGGCGGCCGTCCATTAGTCGGCATAAGGATTCCAAAAAGCGAAATCGTTTTGGAACTCATAAAGCTGCTTGGCACGCCAATTACCGCGACAAGCGCAAACATCTCCGGGAACCCACCACCTACCACAGCACAAGACGCCATTTCACAGATTCCAGAAGCAGACATCGTGCTTGATGCAGGACCTCTTGGGACCGGCCTCGCGTCCACCGTCATAGACATGAGTGAAAAACCAAAAATATTAAGAGAGGGCAAACTCAAGAAGAGGGAGCTTGAATCTGTTATAGGTGCGATTGATTAAATGGACTACGAAAAATACATTGAAGCAGGAAAAATAGCGGCCGGGATAATGGAGGAGGGCATAGCAATGATAAAACCTGGCGTAAAACTCCTTCGCGTTGCAAATGACATAGAGGGCCTGATAGAAGAGCGCGGCGCAAAGCCCGCGTTTCCAGTCAATATTTCCCTAAACGCGGTCGCGGCCCACTATTCACCGGACGCTTGGGACGAATCTATATTCGAGAAGGGAGATTTGGTAAAGCTGGACCTGGGCGTGCACCTTGACGGCTACATAGCTGATATCGCCAAATCAAAGGACCTTGGCGAAAACAAAGACCTGGTCAACGCCTCAACCGAAGCCCTCGAAAACGCAATAGATGCAATGAAACCCGGCGCAATGACAAACGAAGTTGGGGCAATAATTGAGGAGACAATTAAAGGCTATGGGTTCAGGCCCGTGAGCAACCTGACAGGGCACATGCTGCGGCAGTGGAACCTTCATGGGGGAATCATCATACCAAACGTAAGCACAAGGCACGGAGACCAGATAGAGGAAGGGTCTGTGTTTGCAATCGAGCCTTTTGCAACAGACGGCGCAGGCAGGGTAGTGGATGAAACGAACGCGATAATATTTAGATACATCGCTGACAGGCCGGTTAGAATGAAGGAGGCCAGAGACATACTAAAACATGTGAAAACAAATTTTGGCTCGCTCCCCTTTGCAGAAAGATGGGTTTCTGGCATGACATCAAGAATAAAACTTACTCAGGCCCTCAGGCAGCTGATTTTGCAAAAGGCGTTGTACGCTTACCACATACTCAGGGAAAAAGAGCACGGGACAGTGTCTCAAGCAGAGCACACAGTTATAGTAAAAGAGGATGGCTGTGAAGTCACGACCAGGGCTTAAATTTTGGCCTCTATTCCTTCTTTCTCAAGTATCCCGTGCGCTGCCATTACGCCCGTTGCAGAGGCTATGATGATGCTCCTTGAAACCCCAACGCCGTCACCGGCGACAAAAAGATTTTTTCTGCTGGTTTCCATTGATCTCCCAACGTCAACCTTCATTGCATAGTATTTTATCTCTGGCGCATAAAGAAGCGTTGAATCAGAGGCAACCCCCGGTATTACTTTATCAAGCATATCAAGCCCTTCCTTGATATTAGTGACAACCCTGTGGGGCATGACCATTGCGATGTCTCCAGGCGTGGCACTTCGAAGTGTTGGCTTTACAAGACCATTTTTTATCCTCTGCCCTGTGGACCTTCTCCCTCTTCGCAAATCCCGAAGCCTCTGGATTAGGGGTTCACCCCCTCCAAGGGTTGTCGCGGTCTTTGCTATGGATTCGCCGTAATCGGTTGAGTTCTCCACTGGCTCTGTGAGCGCAATTTTTGTCAGGAATGCGAAGTTTGTATTATTGGACTGTTTGTCGCGCAGCGAGTGGCCGTTCACTCCAACGTAATCGTTGTAGACTTCCTTTACGACATAACCCCTGTGGTTCACACAAAAGGTCCTTACAAAATTGTCATATGTTGGAGTGCGGATATGGAATTTGGGGTCACGGTTTATCTTGCAGACAGGGTCCATGACAATACCGGGTACCTCGACACGGACGCCCACGTCTATTGGCCCATGGGTTATATCAATGCCCATATTTTTAGCCTGCTTGACAAACCACGGGGCACCCGACCTGCCGGGAGCCGCGAGTACGTATTTCGCCTTAAGCTCTTTCCCGTCTTCAA
>JAHJSX010000014.1 GCA_018830205.1 archaeon
AGCGAATGCTCAATGGGGTCGCCTATTACGCAGAACATTTTCGTCTTTGCGTCAATTTTCACTTTCTCACTCCTACTGCCCTTAACATCACATCAAGCTCTTTTACTGATAGCTGTCCGGGTGCGGTTTCCTTTGTGATGTAGCCGTATGTAATCGCTGAGCCGAATATCGGCGAGGCGATTCTTGATATTGCGCCTGCTTGTCCCATTGAAATTGTGCACAGAGGGATTTTTAATTTTTCCCTTGCATCTTGTGTTACATTCAAGAGTCTTATCACATCGTTTGAAAAATTGGCAAATGCAGCAAGTTTTGCGATGTCTGCGCCGGCGGCTTCTTCCTCAACCAGAACAGAAATCATCTCTTCTTCGGAGGGAGTATTTTCAAAATCGTGATATGAGAGGATTACTTTTACATGTTTTTCATGCGCGATTTTTATGATTTCATTGCGGTCGTCTTCGTTCATCCTGAGCTCAATATCCACCATATCTGCAAGCTCTAATGCGCCTTTTATGCATGCTGTCCTTTCGTCTTCTGTTCCGCTAAATGCCCCCCCGTCCTCTTTCATTCTTAGTGTGAAAATAATAGGAAGGCCGGTAAGTGATTTTGCCTGTTTCAGGAGCTCATTTATCTGGGTGCTGTCAACAAGCCCGTCGGCCCTTATTTCAACCAAATCAGCACTCCCTACATTCCCCAGGGCTTCCAAAAACCCTTCAATTGTTTGTGCACTTACTGCGGCACAAATCGACGGCATCTTTAATTTCATGGTTTTTAAATTTTACCTCTCCCGTACTCATCCGATATTCTAACCGTGTCAACGGGGTGCGGAGTTGATACCTCCTGAAGCAGGGTATTCTCAAGTGCAACTATGCTGTGAGGTACCTTTGGTTTTATCCTGATGTTGTCATTTTTATTGAAATGTTCCTTTTCATTCTTGTATTGTATGTAACCGGAGCCCTTCAGTATGGACATGGTCTCGTCCTTTTTTTCGTGATAATGGAATGACGTGTGGTAGCCCTCCTTTATGTAAAGCTCCTTTGTGAGGTATTTCTTTGTGTTTATTACTATTTTTTCATATCCCCATGGCTTGTCCTCGCGGTTTGCATACTCCCGGCGAATTTCCTCGACGTCCTTTACGGTGTCGATTGACATCCAGAAGGCCTCCTCCTTGTAAAAGCCTATTTTGTCATTCTTTGCAAGTTGTGGGAAGAGGATTTTTTCGATGTCTCCTTTTTCATATTCGTCGAAGTAGCTAAAAGCCTCCTCTTTTATGTAGTAGGTGCCTGCGTTTATGTATGCATCAAGCATCGGCTTCTCAATGAATGAGCTTACCTTTCCCTCGCTGGTCTCAACGATCCCGTAGGGACTCTGCATTCTTGTAAGAAACATGGTAATGGGATACTTGGAATCGCGCGCCTTGTGGACCATGCGCTTGAGGTTGATGTCTGACATGGCATCCCCGTTTCGCACGACAACGTCGCTTTTTGCTTTTTTAAGGCCCAGTTTTATTGCCCCAAGGGTTCCAAGCGGCTTTTTCTCGGTCGTATATTCGATTTTCATGCCCAGATATTCCTCGGCGTAGCGCTCCTTTATTTTCTCGCCGAGGTATCCTGTCAAAAGTATTACTTTCTCAAACCCTGCGTGCTTGAAGTTGAAGAGCTGGTTATCAAGGACCGTATAACCCTCTTTAATCTCAATCAGGGTCTTTGGAATGTCCTCTGTATGGGATGTGAGCCTCTTCCCCATCCCGCCGCACAAAATCATGCCTATCATTGAAATTACCACAGCAGGGATTCCTACTTAACCCTTTCGGAATATTTTAATATCTTGCGGATTCCTTGTTAAGTATGCAAAAAATCAACCGGGAATGGGCCATTTTATTCTGCGTTTTAATTACCGCATTCGCGGTACGCATGGCCACGTTCAAATACTTCCTTCTGGCATATGACCCATTCCATCACTTTGCGATTGGGCAGTTCATTGCCCAGGGGAATGGGTTTCCTGAGCACTGGGGGCTTTCGAGCTATCCAAGTGGCGCAAGAATCACCGAACCCCCCGGACTTTACTATGTGTCAATCGCGCTTTACTGGATTCTAAAACCCCTTGGCATTTCATACCTTACAGCGTTCAAGATTTCAACGCCGCTTTTCGGGGTCGGCACGATACTTGCGGCCTATTTGCTTGCGCGTGAGCTTTTTGGCAGAAAAACAGCGCTTTATTCGGCAATAATCCTCGCGTTTCTGCCAGGCTTTATGTACCGGACTTTTGCAGGTTTCTACCGTGGGGACGCGTTTTCAATATTCTTCATGGTGCTTGGGTTCTATCTATTTTTAAAATCGCTTGAGGGGAGCACAAAAAATCGCACCATCAATGCAATATCTGCGGGAGTTTGCTTCGGGCTTATGGGATATGTGTGGAACGGGTTTTTGTTTGGGTTTGTAATCCTTTCCGCTTTTGTCATCGTTTATTCTGCGGCAGCCTACCTTGATGGAAGCGAGTCAAGAAGGGTGATATTGTCATATGTGCTTTCTGCAGGCATTGGTATAGCGATATTAAAATATTCAATAATGGCCTATCCGAGGGTCGAAAACTACATGGAAGACCTGATTAAGTACATCTATCCATTAACGGTAGGGGTTTCAATATTTTTCGAGGGTGTAGGATATAAGACGAAGAAGATGGCGCTTAAGAACAAGGTATACCTGCTGGGACTTTTCGCTTTTGCTGGTGTGTTGCTTGCATACCATTTCTTTGAAAAGATGATTGAAAATTTGATTACGGGGTATGGGTTTGTAGAGGCATCTGGAAGCGTGCTGGGGACAGTTGGCGAGCTGCGGCCCCCTACAAACGATGTACTATGGGATAAGTATGGGATTGCCGGCGTAATTGCGATTCCAGGCGCGCTTTATCTTTTGAAAGAAAAAAAGCTGCGGTCTTTGGTATTTGTTTTTGTTTGGCTTCTTGCAAGCATCTTTCTCATGAAGACTGCAATAAGGTACACGTTTATTGCGTCGCTGCCGATTGCAGTCGTTGGCGCGTTTTTCCTTTGCAAGATAGAGGAGAAATTTCCAAAGAGGGAGACAAAGATAGTCACGACTGCAGTATTGATTTTTGTTGTGGCCACGGGCGTGGCATTTGCAGGGGAACAGGGACCCCATATAACTGCGGGCTGGATAGAGGCCCTTGAGTTTTTGGA
>JAHJSX010000154.1 GCA_018830205.1 archaeon
GTCTCCGGGGTTATGATTCTGGGGCCCCTTGTTCGGCCCCCATACTCAGCGGTATTCGACACATTCTTCCACATGCCCTCGATGCCGGATTTGTAATAGAGGTCGACAATCAGCTTGAGTTCGTGAAGGCACTCAAAGTATGCAATCTCTGGCTGGTATCCTGCCTCGACAAGAGTCTCGAATGCGCTCTTTACAAGCTCCGCAGAGCCGCCGCAAAGGTCAACCTGCTCGCCAAATAGGTCAGTTTCCGCTTCTTCCGTGAATGTCGTCTCTAGGATTCCGACCCTTGCCGCGCCGCAGGCCTTTGCCATTGCTAGGGCCCTATCTTTTGCCTCTCCTGTTGCGTCCTGCTCGATTGCGATGAGCGCCGGGACGCCGCTTCCTGCAAGGTACTCGCGCCTTACCATTGCGCCTGGGCCCTTTGGGGCCATCATTATCACGTCTACATTCTTTGGGGGCACGATCCCTCCAAAGCGTATGTTGAACCCATGCGAGAAAGCGAGCGCGTTTCCCTCCTCAAGGTTCGCGTGGATGAACTTGTTGTAAACCGCTGCTTGTGTCTCATCTGGAATTAAAATGTGTACAACGTCTGCCCTTTTTGCTGCTTCGGCAACCTCCAAGACCTCGAAACCATCGTTTTCTGCCTTTTTCCATGAGGGTCCACCTTTGCGCAGGCCCAAGATAACATCAAGACCAGAATCCCTGAAATTGTTTGCCTGGGCATTTCCCTGTATGCCATAGCCGATTACTGCTATGGTCTTTCCTTCAAGAGAATTTAAACTCGTGTCGTCCTCGTAATATACTGTCATTATTTCGCTCCTCTTGTCATTGCTGTGACCCCGGTTTTTGCAAGCTCGATAACGCCAAAAGATTCGACTGATTCGATAAATGCATCAAGCTTTGCCCTGTCTCCGGTTATCTCGACAATCATTGAATCCTTTCTGACGTCGACAATTCTCCCCCTGAATATATTTGTATATTGAACGATGTCTGCTCTTGCTGCCTCGTTCTTTACCTTTATTTTTATGAGGGCAAGTTCGCGTTGGACCGAATTTTCGTCCTCGAGCTCTGTAATCTTTATAACCTCAATCAGCTTGTTTAGCTGTTTTATCACCTGTTCGAGTACATGTTCATCGCCAGCAACCATCAGGGTGATTCTTGAGATTCCTGGCTTTTCTGAATGGCCCACTGTGATGCTGTCTATGTTGAAATTCCTTTTGCGAAATAGGCCTGATACTCTCTGCATGACTCCAGGCCGGTCTTCTACCAGTGTGACCAATATGTGGGTTTCGTTTTCTTCGCTCACTTTACTCACTCTATGATGTCTTTTAGGCATTTGCCGGGTGGAACCATCGGGAATATGTTTTCCTCGTGGTTAACCATGAAATCTATTACCGTCGGTTTTCCTGATTTGAATGCCTCTTTTACCGCAGGGGCTATGTCTTTTGGCTTTTCTACCCTAATGCCTTCTGCCCCGTATGCCTCGGCAAGCTTTACAAAGTCAGGCGAGTTTCCAAGGTCGACTGCAGAATATCTCCTGTCATAGAAAAGCTCCTGCCACTGCCTGACCATGCCCAGATATCTGTTGTTGAATACTGCAGCAACAACAGGTATGTCTTCTGTGACAACCGTTGCAAGCTCCTGGGAATTCATTAGGAAGCTTCCATCGCCAGCGATGTCTATGACATTTTCTTCTGGTTTTGCTACCTTTGCGCCCATCGCTGCAGGGAATCCGAAGCCCATGGTTCCAAGTCCTCCAGACGATATGAACGTCCGTGGTTTTGACCTTTCAAGATAATGCATGGCCCACATCTGGCACTGGCCTACTTCAGTCACGACAATGTCATCGGCTTTTAGGACAGTCATTATCTCCATTATGATTTTTTGGGGCTTTAGTGGTATGTCATTGTAGTCCATCTTCGGTGCAAATTCCTTTTTGTATTTGGCTATCTTTTTTGTCCATTCGTTGGCATTGGGTTTTTTGGCTTTGACCTTAATGATTTTTAACATGTCCTTCAGGATGTTCTTTGCATCCCCTACGATTGGTAGGTTGACACGGACGTTCTTGCCTATTTCTGCAGGGTCAATGTCTGCGTGAATTATCTTGGCCTCCGGTGCAAAGCAGCTTACCGTTGCAGTTGTCCTGTCAGAAAACCTGCAGCCGATTGCAAGGATTACGTCGGCATCATTGATTGCGTAGTTTCCTGCCTTTCTTCCATGCATGCCTATAACGCCAAGTGAAAGCGGGTGCGACTCTGGAAACCCTCCCTTTCCCATCAAAGAGGTTGCAACTGGCGTCATAAGGGTCTCTGCGAGGTTTAGAAGTTCCTTTTGGGCATTTGCAATTATGATTCCCCCTCCTGCAAGTATCATTGGGCGCTGGGCTTGGAGCAGCATGTCAATTGCCTTTTTTATCTGCTTGGGGTTTGGCACCAGGGTGGGTTTGTATCCTGGCAAATCGACGGTTTTTGGGAATTTTACAATTCCCTCTTTCTCCTGGATGTCCTTTGGTATGTCTATAAGAACTGGCCCGGGCCTGCCGGTGCTCGCTATATAGAAGGCCTTTTTTACAACGTCCGGGATTTCCTCGACGCTCCTTAGCTGAAAGCTGTGCTTTGTTGCAGGCATTGTAATTCCGACCGGGTCTGTCTCCTGAAATGCGTCCTTCCCAAGAAATGGTGTTGCGACCTGGCCTGTGAGTGCAACGATTGGATATGAGTCCATGTAAGCATTTACTATGCCTGTTGTCAGGTTTGTGGCCCCTGGTCCAGATGTTGCATGGCAGACGCCCGTCTTTCCGCTAACTCTGGCGTATCCTTCTGCAGCGTGCGCCGCGGCCTGCTCGTGCCTGACAAGGATGTGCCTAATTTTTTTTGAGTCATACAGTGCATCGTAGAAGGGTATGGAAACCCCTCCAGGGATGCCAAATATGACCTCGACCCCTTCTTTTTCCAGGGACTTGACTAAAGCTTCTGCACCTTTCATTTTTAAACCTAAACCAATTGTATTATAATTATGTTTCGGACTCTTTCAGCAATTTATAGTCTATGCTGTCTGCCAGAGCTAAAAGGCTTGCTTCGATGATATTCTCGGATACTCCTACTGTCCCCCACGTGCTTTTGCCGTCTGTTGTCTGTATCAGCACCCTGACCTTGGCGCCGGTTCCGCTTTTTTCATCGAGTACTCTGACTTTGTAGTCAGTCAGGCGGACATCGTGAAGTACTGGATAGAATTTCTCAAGCGCTTTCCTGAGGGCGTTGTCAAGTGCGTTTACGGGTCCTTCTCCTTCGGCGGCCGTGTGTTCATATTTTTTGCCTACTTTGACCTTTACGGTTGCCTCTGCTATCAGCTCGTCGTCTCTTGCATCGACGGTTACCCTGAATCCTTCGAGATTGAAGAAGCTCTTGTAAACGCCCAGGGTCTTTTTAACAAGAAGCTCAAAGCTGGCTTCCGCTCCCTCGAACTGGTATCCCTCGCTTTCCATTTCTTTTAGCTTCTTCAATATCTCTTTTGTTTCCGGCGTGCTCTTTTTTAGATTCAGCCCGTACTCTTCAGCTTTCCTTAGTACCGTGCTTTTTCCTGCAAGCTCGGATACAAGTATCCTTCTTGCGTTTCCTACAAGCTCCGGGTCTGTGTGCTCATAGGTTCTTGGTTTTTTAAGTACAGCGTCAACATGTATTCCGCCCTTGTGGGCGAAAGCGCTTCTTCCAACGTATGGCATGTTGTGCTGTGACCTGATGTTGGCTATCTCATTTACAAACCGGGAGATCTCTGCAAGCTTTTTAAGCTGCTTATCTGTTACACAGTTAATGCCCATTTTTATTTTTAAATTGGGTATGACCGAGCACAAATTGGCGTTGCCGCATCGCTCTCCCATGCCATTTATGGTTCCCTGGACGTGCGTCACCCCTCTTCTTACTGCAATTGTGCTGTTTGCAACTGCAACATCTGAATCGTTGTGCGCGTGTATTCCAAGCGGTGCTTTCATCTTCTCTTTGACCTTCTCTACTATAACGTGGACCCCGCCGGGCAGCGTGCCGCCGTTTGTGTCGCAAAGCACAAGGCAGTCTGCTCCTGCCTCTTGCGCTACTTCCAGGGTTTCCATTGCGTACTCAGGGTTTGACTCGTAGGCATCGAAAAAGTGCTCTGCGTCGTATATCACCTTGCGGTCCTTTGACTTCAGGTACTCTACGGAATCCTCTATCATTTTCAGGTTCTCTTTAAGGGGGACCCTCAATGCGTCTTTTACGTGCAGGTCCCAGCTTTTCCCGAAGATGCATATCGTCTTTGTCCCGGAATCAAGGAGCGCTTTTAGATTCCTGTCGTTGTTTGCCTTTTCTTTTGCCTTTCTGGTGCTTCCAAATGCCACGAGTTCTGCGTGCTTCAGCTTCAGCTTTTTTGCCTTTTTGAAAAACTCTATGTCCCTTGGGTTTGAACCCGGCCAGCCTCCCTCAATGTA
>JAHJSX010000155.1 GCA_018830205.1 archaeon
GCTTAAAGTTGGAGGCCTTTTGTTGATACCCGTTGGCCCGCGATACATGCAGAGCCTGATGCTTCTTGAGAAGACCAAAAGCGGTGAAGTGGAAAAGAAAAAGCTCTCAGGATGCGCATTTGTGCCATTGATTGGCAAGTACGGATGGTAAGTGGTTGAAAAAAGGGGGGTAAAAGACGGGTGGTTAGAAAAGCGAACAAATCAACCACCCGCTTGTTAACAATTCCTCCTCTTTGTGGCTTATATATACGTTCCGGTAATAATATTTTAATTAAATATCTACTATTTGGTTTGATATTCTAACTGAAAAAGGAATTGTTTCGCAATTCGCAAATTTTTGGTTAGGTTTATTAACTGAAGTATCAATTATTGGTAGGCGATTGCTATGAGGTCCAACTGGATTTTATTTCTTTCAAACGCATCGGCAATGATGTCAATGATATTCATACCGCTTTTTGCTGACCTTGTTGGTGCAAGCAGGTTTGAGATAGGGATTATCGGCGCATCATATGGGCTTGCAATATTTTTCTCGTCGTATTTTTTCAGCAGGTCCTCTGACCGCAGGGACAAGAGGGTGTTCCTGAAGGCTGGGCTTGGGGTTGCTGCCGCTGCGTTCTTCCTGCAGGTGTTTGCGGAAAGTGCGCTATCCCTTACAATCGTGAGGGGTTTGGCAGGGTTTGCGATGGGAATATTTACAGCGCCCCTTATCGTTTATACTTACGAATCGGGAGGAAAGCTTGGGATGTTCAGCTCATATGGCGCTCTTGGCTGGGCCTTTGGAGGGATGTTTGCAGGGATAACCGGGCACCTTGCAGAATCGTTCCTGGGAAAAGAGAGCCTTGCCCCTTACTGGGCTGTGTTCGCTTTGAGCGCGGTTCTTTTCCTTGTGGCGTTCCTGTTATCATTCGATATGCTGGAGGTCAAAGTCATGTCAACACAGGTTCCACTGTTCCCCTGGGCCTTGATTAAAAAGAACCGCTGGGTATACGCGTCTGTTTTAATGCGAAACACGGGCGCCTTTGCGATATGGACTATACTGCCGCTGTTTTTACTGGAGCTTGGGGCAAATATGTTCTGGATAGGCGGGCTCTTCTTTATCAACACCGGGACCCAGTTCATAATAATGCGCAGGCTTGACATCAGAAATGATGAGACTTTAATCAAAGCAGGGCTCGCACTTTCAGGGGTTGTGTTCTTTTCGTACTCGCTCGCTCCCGTATTCTATGTAATAGCGCCGTTCCAGATACTCCTGGCATTCTCCTACTCGTTCATGTACGTTGGCTCCTTGTTGTTCTTAACAAGGACCAATGAGGAGAAGACAACGTCTGTGGGCCTATTGAATTCCGTGCTCTCCCTTTCCATGGTCATCGGCCCGCTTTTCGGGGGCGCAATATCCCAAATCTGGGGCTTTCGGGAAGTCATGTACTTTGCTGCAGGGATTACGTTTATTGGGTTCGCTATCTCACTGGCACTAGGTCCAAAATCCTCTTGATGGTGTTTGAAATCTCGCCAACGACATCCTCAGCAGTGTAGGCGTGGCCCTTCCACCTTGAAAGCTCGTCTCCAGATACGCCGAGTATAAAAGCAGCACAGCATGCGCTGTCGAATGTAGAAAGGCCCTGTGAGATGAGTCCCGCAGCAACGCCTGATAGGACGTCTCCAGTGCCCCCCGCAGTCATGCCCGGGTTTCCAGTTGTATTTTGCTTTACTTCTTCAGGTGATGCTATAATGTCCACGGGAGATTTTAGAAGTATAACGCAGGAGAGGCGTTTTGCCTCATTTGATACAACTATTATTCTGCTTTTTTCTGTTTTTGGAAGCTTCTTTTTTGTGAGCGTTACGAATTCCCGCGTGTGGGGCGTGACGACTGCATCAATCTTCTTTAAAACGCCTGGTTGCTCACCAACCGCCTTAATCGCGTCCGCGTCTATAACAACAGGGATTTTTACTTTCCCAAGAATCTCAATTACAGCGTCTTTTGTCTCCTGGCGCTCGCCTAACCCAGGTCCGATTACAAGCACGTCGCATTCCTGTGAAAGCTCAATAATCCCTCCTACTGCCCCGGGAGTGAGGTAATCGCCGCTGTACTTCCTTACAATGAAGCCGGGCGAGGCCGAGCGCGTGACATCGAAATTGCCCTCGGGTACGTACATGAACACAAGGTCGGCCCCTGAATTATGTGCGCCAAGGCCTGCAAGAATCGGCGCCCCGTGGTACAAATCACTCCCGCCAACGACGAGCACGCGCCCGTTTTCGCCCTTGTGCGAGTCCGGCCTGCGGGTGAGATTGACGATTACGTCCCCGGGCCCAACTTGCGTCTCTGCCTCTTGGGGGATGCCGATGCTGGCAACCTTTGTATTGTATTTTTCAAGGCCTTTTTTCATCTTGTGAAATGTAATGACCATATCGGCACGCACCGCGCTTCCCTTCCCTGTGCTAGCGTCGAGGCCCGTTGGCAGGTCCACACTGAGCTTGAAGGCCTTTGAGGCGTTGATTTTCCTTACAGCGGAGCGAACCGGCTCCCTAAGAGCGCCTTTTATGCCTGTGCCAAGAATCGCGTCGATGATGATGTCAGGGGATTTTGGCGGCTTATCCTTAACAAGCGCTCGCACTTTCTCGAAGGCCGCCCTTGCTTCTTGTGTCCGGGGAGGGCGTCCAATAAGGATTACACTGACATCTGCGCCTGCTTTTGCCAGATGCCCTGCCGCAACAAAGCCGTCGCCCCCGTTGTTGCCGCTTCCGCAGTAAACTACGATCGTCTTCCCTTTAAGCTTCTTGAACTGCCTGTTTATCGCAAGAAAGAGTGCTTTTCCTGCATTTTCCATTAGCGTTGATACAGGAACCCCAAAGTACTCGGAATTTATCTCGGCAGCGGCCATCTGGGCCGATGTTACGTACTCCATGACTAAAGATGGTGCTTTTAGGGGATAAATGTTATTACTTTAATTATGATGCGAAAAATACGGGTTTGTCCGGGGCGCTTAGGCATTAGTCATTAATGTGGGTTTTTCCCCCCGTACTTTCTTGACTATATCTGTTGCCGACAGGACCCCGATTGGTTTTCCCCCTGCTTGAGTTGATGAGAGCACGACCACCCTGTGGATGCGTTTTTCAACCATGAGTTTTAGGGCGTCGCCTATGGTTTTTTCAGGCTCTATGCTTATAATGTCTGTCATGACATCGTCCGCAGTCATCTTTTTTATCTCCTCTCTTGATTTTTCCGAAAGAACCCTTACTATGTCAAAAGATGATACTACGCCTGCCGCAGTTCCATTTGGATAGACCACGACAATGCCGGATATGTCATTTCTTGCCATCGCATCTATGGCATCGGTCAAAGGGTCGTCGATTCCCACGGTTGCTACTCCTTTGGTCATCTCGTCCCTTATCTTCATGTGTCTCAGGTATCTAAGCTGCATCATTATTTCAAATTCCCCCTTATGAGTGGTTTGTATATTATTGTCGCGGAGACTATATGTGTATGCTGGTTTTGCGCACTATTGTGCACAACCGTTTCTGGGCCTGTTTATCAATAAACTTTATCCCACCATCCTCCAAATGTAAACCATGTTCGAGCTCAAATCGCGCGACGCAGCAGGCCGCATCGGGGCCCTTACAATAAGAGGCAGAAAAATCGAGACCCCTCTTCTTTTGCCCGTTATAAACCCGTCAATCCAGCAGATTGAGCCAAAAGAAATGCAGAAGATGGGTTTTGAGGGCGTAATAACAAATTCCTATATCATAAAAAGGGACGAGGAATTGAGGGAGCTGGCGCTTGAAAAAGGCGTCCATAAACTTTTGGACTTCGACGGCCTTGTGATGACTGACTCGGGCTCATACCAGCTTTCAGAGTACGGGAGCGTCGAGGTGGGTCCAGAGGAGATTGTGGAGTTCCAAAAGAGTATTGGCTCTGATATTGGCGTGATACTCGATATCCCTACGCCGCCTGACGTTGGACTGGAAAAGGCCGAAAAAGACGTTGCAGAGACGCAAAAGCGGGCAGTGAACAGCGTCCCCTTGAAAGGCGACATGCTTCTTTGCGGCACTGTGCAGGGCTCAACCTATCCTGCGCTTCGGGAGAGGGCCGCAAAAGGGATTGGGGGGCTTGATTTTGACATTCACGCCATTGGCGGCGTGGTGCCGCTGATGTCTGATTACCGCTTCGGGGAGCTTGTGGATGTCGTGATGAGCGCAAACCGCCACCTGCCGGGCGATAAGCCGGTGCATCTTTTTGGGTGCGGGCACCCGATGCTATTTGCGCTTGCGTGCGCGATGGGCTGTGACATATTCGATTCTGCGGCATACGCCCTTTATGCAAAGGATGGGAGGTACATAACACCTCGCGGAACGCTCAGGCTTAAGGAGATTCGCGAATTCCCGTGCTCGTGCCCGGTATGCTCGAGCACCACGCCACAAGAGGTCAGGGAAATGGGTGAGCGGGGAAGGGCTGATGCGCTTCAAAGGCACAATCTCTACGTGTCAATCGAGGAAATAAAACGGGTGAAGCAGGCCATTCACGAGGGCTCGCTTTTTGAGCTTGTAGAGGCGCGGGCAAAAAGCCACCCATATCTGCTTGACGGGTTCAAACGCTTTCTAAAATATGATATCGAGCACCTTGACCCGGTGACAAAAAGCTCTGCTTTTTTTTACACTGGCCCCGATTCACTAAAAAGGGCGGAGGTAAAAAGGCATCTCGGGCGGCTTGGAAGAATTGGTCAGGGCGAAACGCTTGTGCTGCTCCCTGATGCAAATAAGCCGTATTCGAAGACGTACGGGGTCACAAGCACGAAGGAGCACCATATATGTATAGCCTCGCCGGTCTTTGGGATAATCCCACTTGTTGTTGAGGACGTTTACCCGCTGACACAGCACGAGCGGCCAAGCGAGCTTGACAGGGAGCAGGTTGAACTGCTGAAAAGCTGTGCTGAGGATTATGCAAAGGATTTCAAGAAAATAATGGTTCACAGGGACCTTGAGTTTTTGGGCATTGAAGGTGAATTTTTTGATGATGCTTCTGTATTTTCAAAAGACCGAAGAGCAGCCGAAAATGTTGAGCTGAAACTGCGGGCAATTGCTGATTACCAATTTGGAAGCGGTGCGGGGGAGGCCCTCATGAGGGGTGCGACTGCCAAGTGGGCCAGGACAGATAGGATTCGGAGTGTGTACTCTGGGAGTGAACTCATAGCAACGCTAAGAGCGCATGATGGCTTTTTGACATTGACGCCGGA
>JAHJSX010000156.1 GCA_018830205.1 archaeon
AAAAAGGCGCAAAAGAACTCTTTGAAATGGGCGCAAGAACAGTAGCAGTCACCCTGGGGAAAAAAGGCTGTCTAGTGGTCGATGAAAGCGGAGCAAAAGCGGTTAAAGGTTACAGCGCAAAGGCAATTGATACAACAGGCGCCGGCGATGCCTTCGCTGCCGGATTTTTATACGGCCAGCTTCTGGGCAGGGACAAAGAGACCTGCGCAAGAGTGGGCAACTGGACTGCATCAAAGTGCATTGCAAGAAAAGGCGCAAGAGAAGGCCTGCCGCGCAAAAGAGAACTGAAAAAGCAGTTTAGGTCTTTTTAAGCGCTTTTAGAATTTCTGCTGCGAGGGTTTCAAAGCTTTTCACAGAGGAATTCAGTTCTTTGATGTTATTTTTTATCACTTCGATATCTTTCAAGAACTTTTCCTGCTCGATTTTCCCGCTGTCCAGCCCTGCTTTAAGCGCGTCAAGGCCATCAGAAAAACCATCCATTTTTTCATCGATTTTCGCCTCAAAAACACTCCCCCATTCAAAAAGCGATGAATCGATTTGTGTGCGCACGATGCTCTTTTGCGTGATGGGGCCTTCTACCTCCAGCTCCTCGGTTACCCTCAAAACCATCGAGCGTGCCATGTCGCTTGGGATTCCGGCCTTTGCCATGCCTCCCAAAATGTCTTCTTCTGCCGCCCCCTCCTGCAAAAGGCCCTTTAAGAGGTCCTTTACAAGCACATCACTTGGAGATTTTTTGATAATTGACAAACTTATCACCCCACTAAATCGTATCCTAATAATAGATTCAAGAGCATCATCACAGATAAAACCAGCGTTCCATAGAGCATAAGTTTCAAGACCCCGGATGGCACGCCTCCTCCAACAAGGAATTTCTGCGAAGAGGAAATCTTTCGCTCTCCAAGCTCGGGGCTTTCAAATTCAATCTCAACGGGCACGTTATACTCTCCTCTTTCCTCCGGCGCCATCGCAGAAAAAAGGGCAGCTGATTTTGAAGAGCCTGCCTCAAGTTCTACCTGTACACTGTTTAGCTCGACACCCCTCCAGCCTCCGTCAACAACCGGCGTTATGTTCTTTATAAAAAATCCCATATCGCCAATGTTTGTTATTTGGATTTTGAAATCAGTCGGCTCATCGCTTTTTAGCTCGGTTGGACTTATCTCAAAAATAAGCGGGGATTCCATCACATGCAGGGTCACGCTCGCACTTATTGCGTCTCCAGAGATTATTATGGGATATTCCCCAGCGACAGCGCCATCTGGAATTTGGATGACCTCTTCAAACTCCATGCTCCTGCCACTCAAAAGAGAATCGATAAAAAAGGACGTTTTGTTTATCCCTGCATTGAGCTCTTTTGGAACTGAAAGCAAAAGCGACACATTTTTCATATTTGAAAGCCCCCTGTTTTCAATCTTGAATTTAATTCTGGTAACATCAGACCCGAATACATAATCTTGAGTGAGCGATGCGCTAAGGGTAGTTTTAGACTGTGCAGGTGCTACCTGCACCGTATATGTCAGAGCAGCAAGGTTCCACGAAATAGCAAGCGCATCTTCCTCGTCTTGCTGGGAAGATGCCATCCATTCTTTTGCTCTGTCTCCTAGTGCCTTTACGTCCTCATCGCCGGTAAGCAGGTAAAGCGCACCAAGCGCGATAATGGCATTGCCGGTGGAAGTTGTGCTGTCCCATACCCCCTCGTCATCGATGGTGTTGTTTAGCCACTGGTACCCTCCAAGCGCTGCAAGTGCAAACTCGTCCCTTTTTGTGGTGTCATAGAGCATGACAAGAGCATAGACGCAGTTGGAAGTAATAAGTGCCGAGTCCTCGAAGCCCCCGTCCGCGCCCTGCTCTTTTAACAAATACTCTCCGCCTGCAAGTCTTGAGTCTAGATAGTCCTCAAAAGGACCAAGCGCGATTATAGCGGAGCTCGTGTACCAGGTTGTGCTTTCAAATCCGTCTGTTTTTCCCCACCCGCCGTCTGTGTTTTGATACTCCACAAGCCCCAGAAGTTCAGGTTCAACCGGCCTTCCTGAGAGATGGAGGACTTTGATGGCTTCTGAAAGGGCCGCAGTGTCTTTTGGGCTTTGCAGCTTTATCCATTCAATGCCCTTAAGAGCAGTGCCAGATTCCTCACCATAATACAGGAGGCCCGCAAGCACCCTGGCGGTAGTGTACACCTGCGACTGTGACCCCAGGTCTTCACTTCCAAAGCTCCCATCAGCGTTTTGCAGGGATACAAGTGCAGAAGCGGCAGTGTCCGCTTCCTCCGCCCAGCCGTGGCCCACACATAACATGATGAGAACCACAAGCAATGCAAGTCTCATGGCCTCTTATCGGCAAACTGACTTAAAAAATTTTATATTACTTTTTGTGCGCCATCTGTGCTGCGATGATGCCCATGGCTGTGGCCGTCTCCAGTTCGACGCCTGAACCAGTAAGCTCCAGATGGTAAGAGACATCACTCAAAAGTGATTGCGGAAGCCCTCTCTTTCCAAGCCCCATGATGATGCATGCTCTTTTTTTGGGATGCAATTTCCCTGCAAGCTCAAAGGCCTTCGTCATATCGATTTTTTTGTCCCTATTCGGGCGCGATGTCGCGGCCACGGCCAGCCCAAGCTCATCCCAGTTTTGGGGCGGTTCGCGCTCGGTGCACGGAACCAGCACCACCCTGCCATCCCTAGCCAGTTCCTTGAGGTATTTTCCCCCTTTTCCAACATTCGTGTCGCGGGCCACTGTTTTTACAAGCTCTTCTAAATTGTCAGCCGGAAATCCCATGAGCGCAAGGTCAAGCCCGAATGCCACGCAAAGCGGGGCAGCCCTCGCAACCGCCCTCGCATGCACAGGTTTAAGTCCCCCTTCATAAGTGTCATAAAGCGCAAGCATCCCATTACCTTCTTCTTTCTCTTTTAAAGATACTTTGATATCTTTAATTTCCTTTTTCATTGATTTTTCTTCTTCCATGTCTCCGCACCTTTCAAGCCCCTTCGTCAGGTTCAGCCGGACTTTGGCCTTCTCTTCTGGGTTTTCTATTCTTGAGCTAATTCTTAACCCCTGCGTAAAAAACTCAAGCGCCATTTCCTTTATGCCCGCCCTATCAGCGCTTCCGCCAAGAGTTGCAAGGAGCCTGGCCCCGTTTGCAGGGTCCTTGAGTCCACCCACACCGCCGGCAACGACTTCCATCTCCTCTTTCATGGAAGACTGCTTTGCCAGGTATTGGAGCGCGTCCAGTCGTTCCTGCGCGGGAGCACCAAGCGCTGCTTCAACAGCAGCTTGAAGCGGATTTACAGGGCCAGAGGGAATCTTCGATTTTTTGCACTGAATGTGCAGGTAGCCAAGAAGCCTTGAGCGGGTTGCCCTGTTTTCAATCTTTTCAAGGATTTTCACTATATCTTCAATCTTTAGACCTTCCCTGCTGCAGTGTGCTGCCCACTTATGGATTACGGCCCTTGAATCTTCAAGCTCAAAACCCTTGTTGTATGATGCTTTCTCAAGCAGCATGCCAAGGCGCGCACAGCCAATGCTTGTGCAGCACTCCTTGATGGCATCAGAAAGCCCCTTCCCTGCTGGCACGGAAACAACACTTTTCAGAATTTTATCAAGCAGCTGCTCGCGATATTTTCTCTCTTTCCCCCATGAACCGGCCTTCTTGGCAATGATACCCAAAAGTTCTGCCCTTCGCCAAGGGCTCTCCACCTTCAAGGCAATTTTCAAGGCCTCCTTTGCTGCCGCAAATGCTTTTTTAATTTCAAGCCTCTGGCTCGTGGACAGGTCAAAAAGCGCCAGGGACACAAAGTAAGGGTCCCTCAATCGCCTTGCATCTTCCATTAATTTTTCAGGATGCCTGCCGCCTCTTCTTTTTTCTTCCCGAGCGAGCGCCCTGTATCTGGACGCCTCGTTTCCTTTTTCATTTTTCATATATGTGACAACAAATTATTTAACCTCGTTAAAGAGCGATACAATTACAATGAATAATAATGTTAAATCTGGCAAAAAGCCCGCGCTGGAAGTAGATGACGTCAGCCTGAAAATGAAGGTCAGCGAGAACGAAATCTCTTTTGAAAGAATTACAGAAAAAGAGCGCCGAAAGCTTACGTATCGGCCTTTTGACTGCACAGGCTGCGGGATGTGCTTTCGTGCGTGCCCGGTTGACGCCGTAATACCAGGACCATCAGGCGTTATTTTGAAGGGGCTTGAAAAAGCACCTCACATGGTGCTCTCACCCGATACCTGCACACTTTGCGGGATTTGCGCTGAAGTTTGCCTGTTTAATGTAATAGACGTCGAGATAGACGGGAAAAACGTCAAGGACCTGCCAGATTATGCAAGATACAAAAAAGGCTACAAATTCGCGAGTGAAAAGTGCAAGCCAAAAGAGGGCCTGCTTTGCAAGGACTGCGAGGATGCCTGCCCAAGGGACGCGATAAAGGCAAAGCTTGAGGGAGACAAGAACACAATCGTGCGGGGCGAAAAGCTGTGCATCTACTGCTCAAATTGCGAGAAGGCCTGCCCGGAGGATGCGATAAAGGTCGAAAAGATATTCGACGGCGAGATAGAGGTGGACCTTGAAACCTGCACTGGCTGTAGCCTTTGTTTCGATATTTGCCCATCAGGCTCTGTTACCCTTCCACGGCCTGAGAAGCCCGGAGACAGGCCAGACAAGATAAAGATTGACACAGAAATTTGCGCATTTTGCGGGGCCTGCGAGCACGTGTGCCCGGTGGATGCAATCGTAATTAAAAGGAAAAAGGCGAATTATATAAAGAGCGAAGGCAAGTCTTGGTCAAAGGCCTGGGAGAAGGCATTTAGTGACATGCTTGAAGAGGTGGAAGAATAATGGCAGCCATTAAGGGGTTCAAACTGTTAGTCGATGACGACGCATGCACAGGCTGCGGAAACTGCATCGTTGTGTGCCCGGTCAACGCAGTGGAGCCAGAATACGTTATGGGGGTCAAAAAGGGGGCAGTGAGCGTTTACGACAAGGAGTTCTGCACAGGCTGCGGAAACTGCATGCAGGTCTGCGCGACCAATGCCATAGAGGTACAGGCCCCCATGCCAGTCGAGATTGAAAAAGTCCAGAAGGTAAAAGACCACCTTTATGGGAAAAATAGCGAGATTTACGAACTAATCAAGGAAAAAGGCCCGATGACGATTACACAGATTTCACAAGAGATGGCCATCAGCGCAAAGGCCGCATCCGGCTACGTCTTCATGCTAAAAGGAAGCGGCAAGGTTTACGAATACGAAAAAACAGGCGGCAAGTACAAGTATTCCACAGAGAAAGCCAAAAAAGAGGCGACAGGAACAAAGGGGGAGGGATTCAAATCCAGCACCCCGCCAGAGGTTGCAAGAAAGATGAAAGAGCGGCTCGATTCCACAATAGAATCCTTCAATACACTAAAAGTCAGGCTCCTTTTGGAAACTGACAAGCTTGACAAGGCCAAAGCAGAGCTTTTGAAAAAAGGAGAGGCAAATGATTGAAGTAAACCTAATAACTGGCAGAACAATAGAGCAAGGAGCGTCTATGGAAATAAGCAAGCTCTCGGATGAATACACGAAGGCCACGGCAATATGCGAGCTCGACAGCGAAGACATGACACAACTTGGCATAAAAGACGGCGACAACGTCAAGGTCTCATCAGTTGCCGGAAGCGTCATAGTAAAGGCACGCAATGCCACACAGGGCCCGCACAAGGGCATGGCTTTCATACCCATGGGTCCATGGGCAAACTCGATAACCGGGACAGGCTCTGATTCAACAGGCATGCCCCCCTTCAAGGGTATTGATGTGAAAATAGAAGAGGCAAAAGCTGAGAAGGTCCTAAGTGCAAGAGAGCTTATCGAAGAGGTGTACCGTGGCATCTGATGTGGTCTGCCCGTTTTGCGGAACGCTTTGCGATGACATAGAAGTTGACGTAAAAGACAACAAAATTACAGACGTCAGGCACGCATGCAGAATTGGGACCGCAAAATTTTTTAGCGTCCTTGAAGAGGGCAGGCCCACAAAACCCCTTATTAGAAAGAACGGGGTGATGGTCGAGACAACAGTTGACACTGCCGTAAAGAAGGCCGCGGAAATACTCAAAAAATCAATAAGGCCGCTTCTTTATGGGTGGAGCAGCACAAGCTGCGAAGCGCACGCCCATGGTATTGCCATAGCAGAGGAGGTAGGCGGCGTTATAGACGGCACAACTTCCGTATGCCACGGCCCAAGCGTTCTTGCAATTCAGGATGTAGGGTGCCCCTCGTGCACACTGGCCGAGGTAAAAAACAGGGCAGACCTTGTAATATACTGGGGATGCAATCCCATGCACGCCCACCCAAGGCATTTGTCCAGGTATACAATCTATCCAAGGGGGTACTTCAGAGAAAGAGGACATCAGGACAGGGAGCTCATTGTAATCGATGTAAGAAAAACCGACACCGCAAAGATTGCAAACAAATTCATCAAGGTAGATTATGGACGTGATTATGAACTGCTTGGCGCAATACGGGCCGCAGTAAATGGAAATGAAATCAATGCGGAAGTTGTGGGCGGCGTAACAAAGGAGGAGATTCAAAAGCTCGCAGAAAAATTGAAAAACTGTCAGTTCGGGGTGATATTTTTCGGCATGGGCCTTACAATGACTTCTGCAAAGCACAGGAACATAGACAATGCAATTTGCCTCACAAAAGACCTTAACAGGCACACGAAATTTTCCATCATGCCGATGAGGGGCCACTACAACGTTACAGGCTTTGGCGAGGTGCTCACATGGCAGACCGGATACCCGTATGCAGTTGATTTTTCTACCGGCTATCCAAGATATAATCCTGGAGAGACGTCAGCGAACGACGTGCTGCAAAGAGGCGAAGCCGATGCAGCACTCATAGTGGCGTCAGACCCGGTCGCGCACTTTCCAAGAAAATCAGTCGAATACCTTGCAAAAATGCCGTTAATCTATATAGGCCCCCACCACACTCCGACATCACTGCTTGCAGACGTCTTCATACCAAGCACGTTCGTGGGCATAGAAACAGGCGGCACCGCCTATAGGATGGACACGGTCCCTCTTTATGCAAAGAAAGTGGTTGATGGCCCAAAAGGGGTGCTCTCGGATGAGGAAATCCTTGAACGGATTTACAAAGAAATAGTGAGGGGAAAGTGATGGCCAGCCTGATAATCAAAAACGGCACAGTATACGACCCTGCAAACAACGTAAACGGGGAGAAGATGGACATCTACATAAAGGATGGCAAAATCGTTGAAAAAGCAGCCAGGGGCGCAAAAAAAATCGACTGCAACGGCAAAATAATAATGCCCGGCGGGGTTGAGATACACAGCCACATAGCAGGGGGAAAGGTAAATTCCGGCAGGCTGCTTCGTCCAGAAGACCACAAAAAACTCGTGATGCCAAAGACAAAGTTGACAAGGTCTGGCTCTGGATTTTCTACTCCTTCAACCTTCATGACAGGATACCTCTACTCAAAACTTGGCTATACCACGGCAATGACGCCGGCGATGCCGCCGCTCATGGCCCGCCACACACACGAGGAGCTAAATGATATACCAATGCTTGACAAGGGGTCGTATCCTCTTACAGATGGCAACTGGTTCATAATGAGATACCTGAAAGATGGAGACATCGAAAAGGCAGCAGCATATGCTGCTTGGCTCCTTCGCTCAACCAAGGGCTTTGCACTTAAGATAACCAACCCAGGAGGCACCGAGGCCTGGGGCTGGGGCAAGAACTGCAAGTCTCTCGATGACCCTGTGCCGTATTTTGACATCACGCCAAGAGAGATAATCAAAGGGCTTGCAGAGGTGAATGAGATGCTCGGCCTTCCCCACTCAATCCACCTCCAGGCAAACAACCTTGGGCGCCTTGGAAACTATGAGACCACAATTGACACGATTAAAGTACCAAGCGGTACGAAGAACAAAGACCGCCAGACTCTCCACTTGACACACGTCCAGTTCCACTCATACGGCGGGGACAGCTGGAAAAATTTCGAATCAGAGGCAGAGACGGTGGCAAAGGCAGTCAACAAAACCGACAACGCCATAATTGATACCGGCAACGTGACCCTCGACAACACAACGACCATGACGGCGGACGGCCCAATGGAATACTACCTCCAGAGCCTTACCCATTTTAAGTGGATGAACAGGGACGTTGAACTTGAGACAGCACCAGGCATTACGCCTTTTATCTATTCGCCAAAGATGTCAACTGCCGCAATCCAGTGGGCAATAGGTCTTGAGCTTGGCCTTTTGATAAAAGACCCATGGAAGGTGCTCATGACAACGGACCATCCAAACGGCGGCCCGTTCACAAGGTATCCAAGGATAATATCATGGCTTATGAGCAGGCCCGCAAGAGACGAAATGCTTGAGAAGGTAAATGCCGCAGCGGGAAAAAGAAGCAGTCTGGCATCTATTGACAGGGAATACGACTTCAACGACATTGCAACAGTCACCCGCGCAGGGCAAGCCAGGTCTCTTGGTCTTTCTGAAACAAAGGGGCATCTTGGCATTGGCGCGCACGGGGATGTCGCAGTTTACGACATAGACCCGGATAACATGGACCCCTCAAAAGACTTCAAAGGAATCGAGAAGGCCTTTTCCGCCGCCGCGTACACGATAAAAGGCGGCGAGGTATTGGTAAGGGACGGCGAGATAGTGAAAGTCACATACGGCAATACATACTGGACGAACCCCCATGTTGACAAAAGCCTTGAAAAAGAAGTGCTAAGCGACATAGAATATAACTTCAAAAGGTACTACTCCGTAAACCTTGCAAACTACCCGGTCCAGGATAAATACGTGAAAAACCCAATAGAGCTGAAAATCGATGCACAGAAGGTGGGAGCGTGAAGGAAATAATTTTAACTCCAAAGGAGCTCCCCGATGTGGGTCTAATAGCGGAGACAATCACGCCAGACCTTTTCGCGGGCAAAAGCATAGGAAAAATTGCATCACTTCTGATTTTCGCCGGCAACCAGCGCAAAAAACTTGGTGACTTTTTTGAAGTAGCTGGCAAGAGCGCAGATGACGCATCCGATACACGGATAGTCATCAAAGGAGACATAACAAAGGTAAAAATGGTAGGCAAGGGTACGAAGGCAGGCGAGATTGTAATAGAGGGAAGTGCTGGAATGTATGTCGGCGAAGAAATGCGCGGCGGGAAGATAACGGTCTTGGGAAATGTCGATTCATTTGCAGGCCAAACCATGAGGGGCGGCGAGCTAGTAATAAAAGGAAACGCAGGCGATTACCTTGGCGCTGCTTACAGGGGCGACTGGAGGGGCATGAGGGGCGGCGTTATCTTGGTGGAGGGAAATGCCGGAGCCGAGACCGGGCTTTTCATGGTCGGCGGGAAAATAAAAATAAAAGGGAATTGCGGAACCTTTGCAGGGGTGCACATGAAAAAAGGACTTATCATCATCGAGGGCCAAACTCCAGAAAGAGCAGGTGCCGAGATGACAGGCGGCAGTATCGTTGTAATGGGTGATACCGACATACTTCCCACGTTCGCACCAGTTAATGAAGAAAAAAATCCAGAAATAGACGGTGAGAAACTAAAGGGCACATTTCAAACATATTCCGGGGACCATGCAGAAAGAGGCGCAAAAGGAATGTTGTACAAGTTCGTGTAGGCCTATATATCCTTTACAGATTCCCACAGACTTAATCTTTCTTTGAGGGTTTCATATTTTTTCTTGAGTTCCGAATTTTCTTTCTCCAAAGAGCCTAGCGTTTCCTTTGTCTTTT
>JAHJSX010000157.1 GCA_018830205.1 archaeon
AGCACTTGCAGCACCGGGCTGTACAAGATCCGCTCCAGACGCAACATTTGAGCCAGTCCTCACGCAAATAGAAACTCCCCTAACAGAGGCTCCAAAAAGTTCAGAACAAACAGAAAGCCCTCCTATTACAGAAGCGCCACTTCTGGAAGTCATATGGCAGGAGGATTCACTGGTCCAGCCCGTGCCAGAGCACGGCTCCAAGGTCCGCCTATCTCTCCCTGTCGAGATAGATGAAATCCAGCTTGACCCGATGTACACGTTCCAGGGTTTCGGAGCCCACATAAACGACAAGGCCGACGGCGTTGAGACTGTCACGCTCACGATAAAGCCAGGCACCAAGATTAAGAGCCTTGCGGATGGCAAAGTCACAAGGGTTTATCCGGGTAACAGTTACATGGGGTGCCAGCTCGCAATCGATTACGGTGACGGGCTTCACGGCAAGCACCATTTCCTCAAGGAGTGCATCGTGACGGTTGGCCAGGAGGTTAAAAGGGGCGAGGTTCTCGGAGAGGGAAATTCAATCGAAGGCGCCCCGCCTGGCATGGAGTTCCTGATCGGGGATGCAAACAGGAACGACGGCCCAGAGGGAGAATATGGGGACGGCCAGGCTGTTTCAATGTTTGACTACCTTGAGGAGGAAGACAGGGAGGCCTTCATAAAACTTTATATTGAAAAATTTGTAGGGCCGTATCTCAGAAAGGGTGAGAATGCAGGAAACGCTGTATTCTTGTGGGAGCCATTTCTTACCAACAAACTTCTAATTCACGAAGGAAACGATGGAAAACTTGTTGGCGAGTGGATTTCAACACAAAAATGGGTTCAGAGTGATGGAAAGCCGGAGGTCATAACCTTCATTGAGGCAAATCACTCGTTATGGGATGGCACGCACATGCGAGCACATGAGTTATACAACTTCAAAGATATAATATCGGGCAGATGGGAGGCAGATTATGAAAAAGGGTCTGTTGAGATTAAAGGCGAGGACGGCACATTTTATGCAATTTTTGAAATCGATGAAACAGAAGCGCTTGCAAAACTGAAATTTGAATATCAAACAGGTTCATATCCGTCCACCTTTTCAAGCGGGGCGCTTACTTTCGTTGAGAGGGATCGCATCGGAATGCTCAAACAGGGCCAAGAGATGGGCGTTTTCGACTTCGAATAAAACGCGTGGCTTTTGCGAATATAATAATATAGTATTATAATATAATGAGTATAACGGTGAGATGATGGACGCTGCGGAAACAGGCATAATCATTATTGTAGCTGCCCTTTATGTGGCGCTTTCATACAAGGAACCAAAAAAGGCCAAGGAGGCCCTAAACTACAGCTATAACATGGGCCTTGACGTTTTCATACTTTTTACATCTGGCATAGCGATTGTGGGGGCCATGATGGTGCTTGTGCCAGAGAACATCGTTATCTCAACACTTGGCAGAGAGACAGGACTCTGGGGCATACTCATCGGCGTGGCGATAGGCTCGATGCTGCCTGCCGGGGGATACATCAGGCTGCCTGTGGTTCTGGCCCTCCTGACGCTTGGCGCAGGGGTTGGAACTGTGGTTGCCATACTTGCGACCCGCTCGCTCCTTTATCTCCCGCAAAGCATTGGCTTCTTTGGGGCAAGGGTTGAAGCAATTTTGACCCCCTCTTTTCTGCTTAGCGGTTTCTCAGCGGGCCTTTTCGCGCACTTTATAGCAGGGATATTCTTGTAGGGGATGAAAAAATGCAAAGAGGACGAAGGAAAAAGACAACGGGTGAAAAATACTTTGTACTAATTGCAATTGTCTTTTATGCGGCCATCTATAACTCTGCTCCGGTTGACGCGATAAAGGCAGTCAACTTTTCGACTGACATCTTCTTTGATGTGATATTGCTTGTGCTTGCGGGCATCTGCCTCGGCGGGCTCGTCAAGGCCTCCCTCCCGGAAGATTTTGTATCCAGCCATCTCGGGCCTGATGTGGGCAGGAGGGCTTACCTCAATAGCGTGCTCGTGGCAGCTATACTTCCTGGCGAGGCTTATGTGCGAATCCCGCTTTTCGAGGCCTTCCTTACAAAGGGGGCTGGCATCGGCCCGTTCACATCACTCTCAACCGCAAGGCCCGTGATTGTCAATTTCCCTCAGGGCATGGCTTTCCTGGGACTGCCTGTTGCCATAATACAGGTATTTAGCACGGTGTTCGGGGCACTCACTGCCGGTCTTTTCGCAGGGATCCTCCAGAGCAAATTTGAGATTGTAAAGCCAGATTCAAGGCCGCCGCGCCAAAAAGACAGAAAAAAGTATAATAACCGAAAAAGGGAAGGATAATAGATGAAGGTAGTGCTTGCGTATTCAGGGGGGCTTGATACATCCATTGCAGTCAGCGTGCTCAAGGAAAAATACGACGCAGAGGTCATTACCGTGCTGGTGGACCTCGGCCAGCCGCGGGAGGAGATTCAGGATGCAGAGGAGCGGCTAAAAGAGCTTGGAGTTTTAAAGCACCACAACATCGATGCAAGGCGTGAGTTTGTCAATGATTATATTTTCCCTGCAATAAAGGGAAACCTGCAGCATGAGGACTGCTATATCACACCAACACTTGCGAGACCCCTTATCGCGCTAAAGATAGTTGAGATTGCGCAAAAAGAAGGGGCGCCAGCCGTCGCCCACGGTGCGACTGAGAGGGGAAATGACCAGTTCATTTATGAGTATGTGTTCCAGATGATGGCGCCTGAACTAAAAATACTAACCCCCATAAGGGACCAGGGATTCACACGCGGCGAGGAGGCAGAGTACGCAAGGGAGCATGGGATACCCCTTCCAGAGGGTTATGAACGCACCCGGTACGCGGTCGATGTCAACATTTACGGCCGGGCGGTCTGCGGCGGCCCCCTTGAGGACCTCAACATAGAGCCTGAAGAGGAAATCTATGACCTTACAAAATCCCCTGAAGATGCAACCGATGAATCAGAGGAGATGAGCATTGGCTTCGAGAAGGGTTGCCCGGTAAGCCTTAACGGCGAGAAGATGGATGGCGTCAAGCTCATTTCCGCGGTAGGCAAGATTGCAGGCGCGCATGGCGTTGGCAGGGGTGATGTAATACACCAGCGACTTCTTGGCATAAAGACAAGGTCCATAATAGAAGCGCCCGCCGCAGTGGTGTTGATACAGGCTCACAGGGAGCTCGAGAAATTGGTACTCACAGGGGACGAGCTTGAGTTCAAGGACGAGGTTGATAAAAAGCTTTCATCCTTGGCCCACGACGGCCTGTGGTTCTATCCTCTGACAGAAGACCTCTTTGCCTTTGTGGAAAAGAGCCAGGAGGCAGTGACAGGTGAGGTTACGCTTAAGCTCTACAAGGGAAACGCAAGGGTCGTGAAAAAGGAATCGCCATACGCTATTTATGACAGGGAAGTGGCGTCATACGAGGCCAAAGGGCTAAGCCCCGAGGACGTTGCGGGAATGACCAGGCTTCACGGAATGCGGGCCCGCCTATACCGCAAAAAGGAGAAGAGATGAAACTTGACAAAACCGACAGGAAAATCCTTAAGGAACTTTTGACCGACGGAAGGGCCAAATACGCTGATATAGGCGATGCGACAGGGGCAGGGAGTTCCACAATCAGGTGGAGGATAAAAAGACTCGAAGAGGAAGGGATAATCGTTGGTTACACCTGCCTGCCAGACACCGAATACTTTGGGCTTAACATGGCTATTTTTTTCATAAAGACTAGCGGGGACTCAAAAGAGGTCATCAATGATTTGAAGAAGCAGGGAAGGCTGACGTCTATAGTAATCACCTTTGGAGATTCCAACATCGTATGCAGGGGCGTCTTCGAGGACATCGGCGATTTGCTGGAATTAAAGGAGAGCATCTCAACCATAGATGGGATAAGTGAGGTCCAGACATGCATTACGCACAAGGGCATCGGAATGGGTGGGGAAGCACCGCTTGAGCTAATTCGAAAAACCAAGAGGCTTGACAAAACAGACGCACGGCTCTTAGAGGAGCTCATAAAGGACGCAAGAATCGGCTATACCGAGCTTGGCAAAAAACTAAAGATGAACGCCTCGACCGCCCGCCTCCGGACGATGAAGCTTGTTGATGAAGGAGTCATAAGGAAATTCACAGCAAGGGTCGACCTTGCGAAACGCGGCCAGTTTCCTGCGTTTCTTAGAATCAAGACAGACGGGGGAAAGACCGGCGAGATTATTAGCGCGCTTGGTGAAATCCCTGTCGTGGTCATGGCGCTCCCATGCATCGGTGAATGCGATATATTCTCCCGGGTGATAGTCAAGGGAGCAGAAGACCTCAACAGACTGATAAACGACAAAATAATGGAAATAGACGGCATCCATGACGTAAAGGCAGACTGCACCCTGAAGGGTGAAAGAATCGGGGGATTCTTACCACCACGTATGGTCGAGACGATTCTTGGGGATTAGCATCAATTAACGCAGAAGTAGGAAAAAAGCCCGAAAATTGATGAAAAATCCAAAAAATTCATTAAAAACAGCAGAAACAGCAATAATCAATAGAAAATTTAAAATAACCATAACTCGAAATAGATAAAGGGGTGTTAATATGACAACTGATATTCAATCAGAGTATATTTCAATGGATTTACGCGGAGTGAGGGAGGTTCTCGGCATGCTCGCGACCGAATTTGACAGGATGAAGAAGGCCAAAAAGGCGGGCCGCCCGATTGTCGGGACGTGGCTTAATTCTCCAAATGAGATTCTTCTTGCAGCCAACACATATGCAACCACATTCAGGTTTGAAGGGCTGCACAGCGACATCATAAAGGGTAGAGAAGACCTGAGAAAGGCATACGAAATGTTTAACATGGAGCAGTGCTTCTGCCTTGACGTTTGCAGGTCGCTTGGAAGCCCTGTTCTTGGGGCCCCAAGAGACTACGACTTGGTGGTTACGGATTTTACAGCCAAGGCACCCGAGTGGGAAGGCATCATGAAGACCTACATTGACGAAAAATGGAATTTTATGCCACTTGAGATTCCAAGGGGGCTAGAGAAAAAGGAAGCACTCACCCACATCGAGGAAAGGCTAAACGGACTCAGGGCTGCACTTGAGGAAATGACCGGCAAAGAGATAACAGACGACGAGCTGAGAGATGCCTTCGAGAAGACAAACAGGGTTCGGGACCAAGTCAAAAAGATTGACGAGCTTATAAAGACTGACCCTATGCCAATTCGCGGCGGCGATGTCTGGTTTGCATATTTCCCGATGAGTTCATGCTACATAGGCGGCGAGGTTGACAAGACACATGACCTGCTAGAGGACCTGCACAGCCAGATTCAAGAGAGGATTGAAAGCGGATTCGCTGCTTATGACAGAGACGTCAAAAAGATATGCGCAATCCCCAGCGGCAGCAACGTTACAAAAGACGTTTACCCTGTAATGGAGAAAGCTGGCGGCGTTCTGGTGACAGACTGGCCATGCTGCGAGCACGGCGGGCTTTTGTTCCGTGACAGGATAAAACTTGTCGGCGACCCAATAAAGAACCTGGCAAAGCATTACCTCAAGACGTTTGGCATATTTGACGAGGTACAGGATGCAAAAGATATACTGGAAATGGTCAACCGACTTTCCATCGATGCAGTGATATACGACAAGCAGCTTGATTTGTTTGGTTATAAGGCACCGGTGGCTTCTGTAAGCGAGGTAATGAAAGTCCTCTCGGAAAAGGGCATACCAATACATGTCCACGAGGGCCATGACGTATCTGGCATAAAGGCCTTTATCGAAGCCTGTTAAGGGTTGATAACAATCGAAAAAGAAGCAGTTCTATTTAGCGAGTCCGATGAAGAAGTAGAGTGCATTGCCTGTGCACATCGATGCGTTATTTCTCCCGGCGGCTCCGGCATCTGCAGAGTGAGGGTTAACAGGGATGGAAAGCTCTATTCAATAGTTTACAACAACCTCGCGAGTTTGGATTTCAATTACATTGAAAAGGGCCCCATATACCACTTCTACCCCGGAAGCAGGGTTGTGGAACTTGGCACCGTTGGCTGCAATTTCACATGCAAGTTCTGCTGTGCATGGTCCATAAGCCAGGTATTGCCCGGCGAGGTAACGGAGATTGAAATCGAGCCAGAAAAAGTGGCAGAGGCAGCAAAAAGAGAGGGGTGCAAGGGCATCGTGTTTACCCATACCGACCCAATTGTATCCTTTGAGTACGTTTATGACACAGCAAGGTTCGCAAAGGAAAAAGGGCTTTTCAACGTCCTTGTGACAAATGGCTATCTCACACCCGAAGCTCTTGATATGATTGCCCCTTACATCGATGCTATGAGCATCACTCCCAAGTCCTTCACAGGAGATTTTTACAGGGACGTTTGCGGTGGGAGCATTGAACCCGTCATGGACACTATAAAATTAGCATTGGAAAAAGGAATCCATGTGGAGATTGCCTATGTCCTGATACCGGGACACACAGACAGCGATGAAGATATCAAAAAGCTTTCGAATTTCCTTGTGGAACTGGACCCGGAAATTCCTGTCACGTTCCTGCGATACTTCCCGAGCTTCGATATGGATGACATACCCATGACGCTTGAGGAGGACATGAACAGGGCCCGCGACATCGCGATGGGTGCCGGACTTAAGTACGTATATCTCGGGAACACCTATTCAAGCCCGGGCAAGCATACCTACTGCCCAAAATGCAAAGCCGCAGTAATCGAGCGCGTTGGCGAGCGCGTTGTGGAATACAGGCTAAAAGATGGGAAATGCCCGGAGTGCGGGGAAGGACTCCCCATTGTAGGCGATTACGTGCCGCCAGCTCCGCCATACTTTTGAGATTTATGCCTTCACCCACTTGGCTGTCATCTCTTTTCTCTTTTTCATCTGCTCTATGCGGGTGCGCAGGTCGATAAGCGGGTAGACCTCAGTATTCATGAACGACATGCCCGGGGCGAGATTCAGCATGCTGTCAAGCTCTTCCGGGGAGCCGGCCTCAACCACCAGGAAACCCCCTCGCAGTCCGGCGAACGCGCCGGAGTCTGTGATTTTTCCTTCTTCCTCCAGTCCCACCAGATACTCCAGATGGTCGATTATTATCCCCTGCATCTCTTTTGGCGGGGTCAAAAGCACCTCGTCTTTAGGCGTATGCTTTACCAAAAACCTCATACAAAACCCTCCTTTAGTAACATACGCCAATCAGGTACTTAAATGTTTCAATATCAAAGGACCTAGATGCCAAACTCCATGACTTCCTTCAATGCCGACTCGCCGCCTGAGGGAACCATTCCGGCCCTAACCGCGAATGGGTCGAGGCCATGCTCCTTTATGATTTTGGAAACCCCAAGATAGAGCCCGGTCATCCTTTCTGCACCCGGCGGTTTTTGCCCGTCAAGGCGGCTCCCGGTTGCCGGGTGAACTGGTGTAAGGTAGGGTATCACACCCAGGTCGGCAATATACTCCGAGCCCTCAAAGATGCTCTCGTCGGACTCGCCAAGCCCTGCGAAGATGCGGGAGGCGACCTGGTTATCATCAAAAAGTGAAACGGCCTTCTCAAAGGCTCTCCTGTAGCGTTCCAGGCTTATTTCACCCTTTCCGGGCAGTGCCTTCTTCCTTACAGCCCCGTCAAAACACTCGATGTTTATCATGAGCGAATCCGCACCTGCTTCAAAGAGCCGCTCCAGGTATTTTTCATCCTCTGGAGGGAGGATATCTGAGGCACTCACCGGCAGGTCAAAATGCTCTTTGACCTTTTTGATGACTTCTGCTACACAGGCTATTCCCAAATCAGGACCATCCTGCCACCCGGTTGAAATATTTACACGCTTTATCACGCCCTCACCAACACCCGCCCCAACCGCCTCGACAATCTGCTCTGGCGTCTTGGTCTTCAAAAAGTCCTGTTTCCCGACCGTGCAGAAACAGCACTGCTTGCCTGTCTTCCAGAAAAAGCATTCCTGGTTCACCATGAGCGAGAAGTTGCCTGTGAAAATCAGCTCCCCGAGCCGGTACATCGGCACGCCCTCAGAGGTCGTCTTTTCAAGGAACCCAGGTTTTGGTGGGATTGTCACCTTTGTGAAAAACTCCCCGTCATCAAATATCGCGTGGCCCCCGTTTTGCTCCCTTATTTCAAAGGGCGAGTACTCTGTCCACTTCCCGGGCCGGACTATCACGGGCACGTCTTCCATGAAGAAACCTGAATGGTCATAGTCAAACCTTGCATGAAGCTCGCCGACATGGCAGTTGTCCATGCGCACGCCGCTTGCCTGGAGCATGATTTTTGTTTTGGTGATATTCATATGCGCCCTTTCCTTATTATTTGGCTTTCATAGTCGCGTCCTTTGGCGCCTTCTCTTCCCATTCTAGACCCGTTTCTTCGAAGTCTTTTATGAAGCTGCTGGTTTTTAGGTGCTTTATAAGGGCGTTTGCAGAGTCGATGTACCTTGCAGCAAGATTCTTATCAAATCTCACTGCTTTTTTGGCGAAGTCGCCGCAGTAGCTGCATCTCGTGCAGTCGTCTTTGCAATTTCCACTCTCGAAGAAATCCAAAAAGCCCTCGAGAGCCCTATTGTCGATATTTATGTCGAGGGCAGGGAGCGGCTCATCGATTAGGGGGTTTTGCTGGAGGTACCCAAGCACGGTCTGTGAGAGAAGGTCAAACGCGTTTCCATCATACTGCCGTTCAAGATAGGCCCTGGCGGCATTAAGGATCCAGTCCGTCGTACGGTTGCGCCCCTCTATCTTTACAAAATCAATCCCGAGTTTCTCGTACCTTACGACGTCCTCTGGTCTCACCCATGTGGATTTCAGAAGCTCGGCAGGGTCACGAAGGCGCTGGATATTGCAGTGGAACATGGAATACTGGATGTAGTGCCCGCCGTACTTCACTGTTTCCAGCTGTGATGCGTGGGAGCTGTTGCCTGCATGGTAGTTGGCCAGGGCGCACTGGTGGATGCACGTGTTGTTCACGAGCAATTCGATGTCGCAGTCCACGGCGTCCCTGATTCTTTTTATGAGCCCGAACTTCCGGCGGATGGTGTGAGGCAAAACGATTCTTTTCGCGCCAAGCTCTTCGAAAAACACGGCTTTCCTTACAGAATCTATGCGGCAAAACGAAGAGGATATTATCTCCAAATCAGGATACTGGTCCCGCACAACCTCCATGAGGTAGGGGATTGCTATCGTCACAGAATCAGCGCCGAGGTTTACGATTTCGTCAAGGTAGCTTATGAGTTCTGCGTGGTGCTTTGGATGGTATTCCCTGTTCCCCATGCATGCGGAGTTCAAAAGATAGTTGAACCTCATGCCAGATGCGTGCACAAGCTCGATATAGTCCCCTGCCTGCTCCTTTGCAACGTCCGGAATCATGGCCGACGGGCGCCCCCCTCCCACAACGCTGGTTCTCAAAGTAGCAAAGAGCTCGTAGATTCTCCCTCCACTTCCTTCAAACTCGCTGTTGAGCTTTGCCGCTTCCTCAACAAGCTTCTGGTCCCAGTTCGATGCAAGACATATGTTGTTCATAGGCACTAAATTCCAGACTCAGCACAAATGTACCGCAAATATTAACGATTCTTAGGAAACAACTAAATAATTTGCTTAAATAACATAAACTTGTCCACAGCCTTTAAGTTTTTCGGTAGGGAGAGGGGAAAAACAGGCCTTTCACCACCATATTTATATTTCTCCAGAACCAAAAAAAACCCATGAAAGGCCCTACTTCTCTCCTGCTCTCCCCTGACGAGATGCCAAAAAGTTATTACAACATACTTCCCGATTTGCCGTGGCCCATCCCCCCTCCAATGGAGTCAGAGGAAAGGCCTATTTTTGAAGACATCGACCGGCTAACCCTTCTTGAAAAGATACTTCCGGGGGAGCTCCTCAAACAGAACCAGAGCAAAAAGAGCTGGATAAAAATACCCGAACGTGTCGTCGATTTTTACCAGTCCCTTGGACGCCCGACCCCCCTCGTGAGGGCCAGGCGCCTTGAGGAGCACCTGAAAACCCCGGCAAAGATTTTCATAAAGCGGGAGGACACACTCCCTACCGGGAGTTTCAAGCTAAACACGGCCATCCCACAAGCATACTATGCATCACTTGAGGGGTACGAAAAATTGACCTGTGCGACCGGTGCCGGCCAGTGGGGCCTTGCACTCTCGCTTGCCGCCTCAATTTTTGGTATGGGCTCGATTGTGTTCATGGCAAGGGCTTCATATGACCAGAAGTCCTACAGGAGGGCATTGATGGAGCTTTACGGTGCAGAAGTATTCCCCTCGCCAAGCAAAAGGACGGAGTCAGGAAAAATGCTCATCTCCCGACACCCGGAGCATCCCGGCTCGATAGGAACCACGATTTCCGAGGCCATGGAAACGGCGCTCAAGAACGATGAGGTCGGGCACACGGTGGGGAGCACCATGCCCTTTACCTTCACTCACCAGAGCATAGTGGGGCTCGAGGCAAAAAAACAGCTTGAGAAGATTGGTTTGGTGCCGGACACTGTAGTCGCGTGCACAGGCGGCGGGAGTTGCTTCGCAAGCATCGCGTTCCCGTTCCTTAAGGATAAAATTACAAAAAAAACAGACACCGGATTCCTCATAACAGAATCAAGCGAGGCCCCCAGGTTGACTAAAGGCGCCTACGAGTATGACTTCGGGGACGCCGTTGGCCTCACCCCGCTTACCAAGTCCTACACCCTTGGCCACGAGTTCATCCCGCCTGCCACCCACATTGGCGGGCTGAGGCACCACAGCGGCTCGCCGGTAATCGCCCTTTTGAAGCAGGAAAATATGGTGGACACAGTGTCATATACGCCAAGGGAAATATTCGAGGCAGGAAGGCTTTTTGCAAGGCTCGAGGGTTATGTCCCTGCGCCCGAGACATGCCATGGGATAAAGGGCATAATTGGTGAGGCCCTAAAAGCCAAAGCCGAAAACGAAAAAAAGGTGCTACTTCTGCACTTCAGCGGGAGTGGGCTACTTGACGCGACGGCCTTCACCGACTCCAAACCGCATGACCTCTTTTAGGGCCGACTCCCCTCCCGAGGGAATCATCCCTGCCTGGATTTTGAACGGGTCAAGGCCGCGGTCCCTTATGATTTGTGAGACCCCGAGATAGAGCCTTGTCATCCTTTCAGCACCCGGCGGTTTTTGCCCGTCAAGCCGGCTTCCGGTTGCTGGGTGAACAGGCGTGAGGTAGGGTATCACACCCAGGTCGGCAATATACTCCGAGCCCTCAAAGATGCTCTCGTCGGACTCGCCAAGCCCTGCCATTATAATCGAAACGACACCGTTATCACCGAAAAGCTCAACGCCCTTTTCCCAGGCCTTCCTGTAGCGTTCAATGCTCATTTCACCCTTACCTGGCAGGGCCTTCTTCCTGACATTTTTATCAAAACACTCGATGTTGATTTCGAGCGAGTCAGCACCGGCGTCCGACAATAGCTCAAGGTACTTTTCGTCCCCAGGGGGGCCAACATCCGCGCATACAGGGAGGTCAAAATTATCCTTGACGGCCTTTACAACCTCTGCTACTTTGGTTATCCCTACATCAGACCCCGGCTGGTAACCTGTCAGGACGGTTACACGCT
>JAHJSX010000193.1 GCA_018830205.1 archaeon
TTTCCTCTTCTGACCTCTTTATCTCCGAGATGTCGGTAATTGCTGAAAGAATTCCATTAAAGGCGCGGTTCTCGAATAAAGGAGTGGTGCTAATGATTACTGGTATCTCTTTCCCCTCTTTAGAAAGTAGAGCGATCTCGTACCTGCTCCTCAGACCTTCTCGGCTTTTCTTCGTTTCTTCCTCGGCCCTCTTTTGGTATCCGGGCGGAATAATATTCTCCCACTGCATCCCGACCCGTTTCTCCCTGGAAAAACCCAACAGCTCCTCAATCCTTGGGTTGGTAAAGGTGATGCATCCCTGGCTATCCTCAATCACAATCCCTTCGTCCATCTGTCTGATGATGTTTTCGTTGAACTCCTTTATCTGTTTGATTTCCCTGACTTTTTCCTCCACCATCTGTTCGAGATGCTCGGAGTATTCCCTTATCTCCTGCTCAAGCCTCTGCCTTTCCAGGCTTCTTTCTATCGAGTTTAAAATCTCCTCGTTGTCGTATGGTTTTCGGATAAAGTCGTATGCCCCGAGCTTCAAAGACGCTATTGCGTTCTCCAGGTCAGCGTACCCGGTAATCATGATGACGTCGGTGTCGTGCTTTTCTTTAATCTTCTCAAGAAGCTCGATGCCGTCCATTCCCGGCATTTTTATATCCGAGAGCACGACATCGAATTCATCTTTGTCCAGCTTCCCCAGGGCCTCTTTTCCGCTCTTTGCGGTATCCACTGCATACCCCTCTACGGACAGCAGCTCGGTGAGGCTCTTCCTCACATGTGCCTCGTCCTCTACGACCAAGATTCTATCGGCCACCTTATTTCTCTCCCTGGTGAGCGAGGGGGAGCTTAATGATGAAAGTCGTTCCTTTTTCGACCTTGCTCTAACATACGGCTCATCGCCAACTACCATTATCTTAACCATTTGCTTCCCTCACGCTCATAAACGGCCCTATTAATGCCCACTATAAGGATAGATACTCCTCGGATTCTTGGCAGCTGTCACAGTCATCCAGAAAGGCTGCGCTTTCCATGATTTCGCCCGATGGGGCCTCAAATGAAAATTCCACTGTAGTAATCCCGAATATTAAGTCAGCTTCGTTCTTTTGGGAAATCTCAAAATCTATTAACTGCCTGGCCAGAATTCCAAAATTCTCTTCAAGCCATTCTAGGCATTTTTTCTTGATTTTGTCTACTTCGTAAGTAGCAAGATCTTGAACATATCTATCGGCCATTTTCTCCTGAGATGGGATCATGATATCATTCCCCCGACAATGAACATTAGCTTCTTCACCTCCTATCTCCTGTAAGAGGGGTATCTTGTGCCCTCCTTGACACTTGGTGCCCCGCTGTAATGATATGCACTGCTCAAAGTTTACGCTAGGGCATGAGTTCATAGAGCCGGTTAGATGTTCAGTTATCATCCAACACGAATATCCGTTGTTCTTCTTTTTCAATTGTTACGCCTCCTAATCGCTATAGAAGTGGGTTAAATGAGGACGAGTTCCTCCCCCCAGTGAGTCTGCTGATTTCTTCTTTTCAATTATAAAGGAGTTAACCGTGAGTATCAATAAAGCGCAAAACAAGCGGTTACACACGGCTAGAAAGGATTAAAGATAGACTTTTCCATTCTCGGTCAGTGCTAGTACCTTGTATTTCCCGTATTTCCTGTCCTCTATCAGGCCGAGGTGCTCCAGACTTTTGATCCTCTTCCTCGCGGTGGTGCGGATTTTTTGAAAGATTTGATTATTTCTGTGATGGCCAACACATTAAAAATGAGAGGAAGTGGGCGTTTGTAAAATTCATTCTGTACTTGTTTTTCATATCGGCCTTTTATCAAATCTTAAACATATGATCACCATTACAGGGTTTTGAAGCTATATGATGGCTTTTCACATGGGAAATGGAAGTAGTATTAAGGGAAAGTGCAAAAAACATTAATGAAGGCCATATTGATGAGTCATGGGAAATATACTAGTAAATTAGGAAGAAAACTCGTTGCGATAATCAAGGAAAGGGATACCGGGCTTAAAGTATACTATGATCATGGTGACTATTCTGATCCTAATTACTCGACTCTCGTCTGCGAACCTGGATTGTTTTTAAATGATTCAAGATTGGCAATTGCGGATATTATTTTAGTCGAAGAAGCTACAGGCAAAGTGAAAGTTGTTTGCCAGGTTGAGGAAGGTAAGAAACATGCCACGAAGATATCTGGACACATGATTACTTTCTTAATATCAGAGAGAATTCACACAATCCACGGAGATTATGATTTAACTGAAGATACAATCTTACTGATTGCTCTCTCCTCGATTAAGCAAGCTGAATTAGTGAAAGAACGTGTAAAGAATTTACTGAAGCCTGAGTTCAGGTCAAGAATTGAAAAAA
The DNA here is from genome assembly GCA_018830205.1 of archaeon. Taxonomy (GTDB): domain Archaea; phylum Hydrothermarchaeota; class Hydrothermarchaeia; order Hydrothermarchaeales; family Hydrothermarchaeaceae; genus JAHJSX01. The sequence goes on from JAHJSX010000193.1 coordinate 2,377, forward strand.
TTCAAATATTGGGAAATAATGAAATCAAGAATCTTATCGATGACCTAGAAAAAGAATTTCTTAAGTATATAGATTAGATAATTAGAAGAAAAATATGTAGAGCAATATGAGGGCTTAGTTAAAATTCTGCGAAGCCCTATTGTTCTACCGGCTTTTACATTTTGAATAGCGGGTTGTTTTCGCTATTAAATCTTGCGATAAACAAAGATAAGGAGGTTGTGCGTCAAGACACGAACTTGGCGCCTCTTTTCTTCATCCGCTTGATAAACTTTTGTTCTGTCTCTGTATCCCTAAATTCTCTCAATTCCTTTACAGAGTCCCCCACCTTGGGCGTTATGGCAGCGAGGAATCTGGCATATTCTTCAACGCTTAATTTTTCCTTGAGAACACCGAGCGCCTTTTTTACAACTTCTCTTTCTACGGCCTTTGCTTCCATCGTTCAACCCCTTTTTAAGAATTCGGGCGGAGTCTGTATCTTTATATGGTATTTGCCTTCTATCTTATCCCTTCTTCTGAGTATATCGTCGTCAACTGTAATCGAACCAGTCATATTCTTTTATTAGATTTATAACCAATATAAGCATTTTGAATATTTTTTAATCGTAAGAAGCCCCCAAGAAGCCAATTTTACATTTACCTGAACCAAAAATGGATTTTTTGCCAGTATGTTTTACCGGTAAAAACGGGCGGAAATCCCCTCCCCTGCACCTTTTTCTTTATGTAAAGAAAAACGCGCCCGAAAAAGAAACCCGCTTTCGCTATCGCAAAAGCTCCTTTTACTTGGGGCATATGCTATATTTTGCACGATTGGAAAAATTAATAAACGCCAGGACACAAAAATATATTTGGAAAACGGTGGTGCGCAGGCTTAGGTATTGCGCTGGTTCGGAAGATGCGGTGATGAAGATTAAAAATACTAATAACGGCAAGGATGCGGAAGACGCCCTGAGAAGGTCAGAAGAGCGTTTTCGTGACCTTTTCGATAATATCAACGATGGAATAATAGTCGTTGACGCATCAGGGACTATAACATATTTCAACAAGATATTTGTGGAGATGTCGGGATATCCTGCCTCAGAGCTTCAGGGAAAAAACATGGGAGAGCTCATACATCCAGAAGACCTGAAACTTGTTACCGAGAACCATAAAAAA
>JAHJSX010000158.1 GCA_018830205.1 archaeon
ATAATCTTCTTCCATTTAGAAAACTCGGCGCATTTGTCAATACAGCCTGTCCCAGAATCTCGATTGATGATGCGGGGAAGTTCAAACGGCCGCTTATTACGCCAGTTGAGCTTGAGATCGTGCTTGGCGCGAGGGAGTGGGAGGACTACGCCATTGACGAGATACGAATATGATTACAAAGAAAAAACTTGAAATTGCGCTTGAGGGCCTGCGCGGCTTCGAAGACCCAAAGATTGCACTTGAGCAGTACGCAACGCCGGCGCCAATTGTAGCTGAGATAATCAATCTGGCCTATCTCAAAGGAGATATCGAGGGAAAAAGAGTCTTTGACCTCGGGTGCGGGACCGGGAAGTTTGCAATAGGGTGCGCGCTTATGGGGGCAAAGGAAGTCATAGGGTTCGACAAAGACGCTGACGCACTTAAAATCGCAAAAGAAAATTCAGAAAGGCTTAATGTCGATATCAATTGGATAAAATCCGACGTAAAAGATATAAAGGGAAAATGCGACACAGTATTTCAAAACCCCCCGTTTGGAGTTCATAAAAAGGGAGCAGACAAAATATTCTTGGAAAAAGGTCTAGAGTCAGGAAAGGTCTTATATTCATTTCACAATGCAAATACTCGTGAGTTTGTGACGTCATATATAAACGAACTCGGCGGTGCGGTCAGTGACCTTGTAAGGGTGGACTTTTTGCTGCCTCACTCCTACGGATTTCACAGGAAGGAAAAAAAAGAAACAAGTGTTGATATATACAGGATATTAGGTGAGTAGAATGGTTGAAAGCGATGATTTTGTACTGCCCGGCACGGAAGTCGGGTTCAGTGAAGAAGTTATGCCAGGTGATGGAACATATGAAGACGATGGAAAGATTTTTGCAAGTATCACAGGCACTGTAAGTCTTGATTCAAAAGAACGAAAAGTAACGGTGACCCCAAAAACCAGTGCCCCCCCGGAGCTAAAAAATGGAGAGATTGTAGTCGGTGTTGTCTGGGATATAAGGCCACAGGTTGCAATGATTGACATTGTTAAAATAAAAGGAAATGAAAGAACGCTTCCTGGCAAAATATCTGGCGGCCTGCATATATCAAAGATTAAAGACTCATACGTATCCGAAATCTCAAGTGAAATTGGATACGGCGACATAGTCCTTGCAAAAATCACAAATGCAAATAGAAAACCCATAGATTTGTCAATAGTTGACAAGGAACTTGGAATAATCAAAAGCTACTGTGAGCGGTGCAGTGAACCGCTTGAGTTAAAAGACGGCAAGGTTACATGCAATGACTGCAAAAGAACGCCGCATAAAAAACTCTCAAGCGAATATGGAAAAGGGCAGGTCTGAACATGGAAATCAAAATCTTAAAAGAAACCCAAAACGAGCTGGAGTTTGAAATTATAGGGGAGGACCATACGTTCTCAAATGCACTTCAAAATTTCCTCAACAATAGAAATGAAGTCGTGCTAGCATCCTACAAGATAAAACACCCCCTTCTTAGCAATCCCCAGATTTATGTAAAGACAAAGGACATGCCGATACCAAAAGGAAAGGAAAAACTTCTCCCACTTGTGGACGTCAAGGGAATAGGACCAAAAAACGTGGAAAAACTAAAAAAAGCAGGGATTAAGACCGCCAATGCCCTTTTGAAAGCAGACACGGAAAAAATATCCAAAAAGTCGGGGATTTCCGCAAAAATGCTTGAGAAATACCAGGCTGGTGCAGGGGAGCTGAACTTTGCAGAAGAGAGTGTTGTCAGAAGCGTTGTAAAAAGTGCGCTGAAAGATTTCGCTAAAGCTTTTAAAAAGGCGAGCGCCTGATGCTAGATTTTGAAATAGAGGATATTAGAGAACTCAGCGGCGTGGGAGACAGTTTCGTCAACTTAATCTATTCCATAGCAGTGTCAAATGCCAGCGGAAAACCGCTTTCAAAAAGAGCGTCCAATTATATCCTCTCTGAGGCTGTGTACAAGTCCGACCTGCGGGAAACTGCGGGCAATAGAGTCACAAGGCACGACCTCGGAGACTTTGCAGAATGCCGGATATTTGACGCATGGCTAAGGAAAAATATCTCCCTTGAGGCATGTGTAAAAATTTTGACATCGGAGCTAAAAAATTCAAACGGAGACCTGAAAGAGGCCTCAATAGAGGCTTTCACAAAGCTACTTCTGGAGATACAAAAAGGTGACTGAAAAAAAGTCCCCTATGGTCACCGTGGACGCGGTAATCGAAAGAGACGGAAAAATTCTTTTGATAAAGAGGAAGAACGAGCCATTCAAAGGGGACTTTGCCCTCCCGGGCGGCTTCGTCGAATACAATGAAAGCGCAGAAGATGCGATAAAGAGGGAGGCAGAAGAAGAAACAGGTCTCGATATAACCATAAAAGCGCTTCTTGGCGTCTATTCAAAGCCGGGTAGAGACCCACGTGGCCATGTTGTGTCGATATGCTATGTTGCAACCGCAATTGGTGAGGAAAGGGGTGGCTCGGATGCAGCTGATGCGGCTTTTTTTACGCTTGTTGAAATCAAAAAGCTTAAGCTGGCCTTTGACCATAGAGATATCATAAACGAGTTTGCGGTGCTTTAATGTTTTGTGAAGAATGCAAAAGCCTGATGCTCCCAAAAGGAGATAAAATCGTCTGCACCAGGTGCGGCTTTGAAAGAGCCATCAAAGGTAAGGACAGCTACAAGGTCTCTGACAAGGAAAAAGAGAAAAACAAGCTATTGATTGTGGATGAGGAGTTTAAGACCCTGCCAACCACGCGTGCAGAATGTACAAGGTGTGGTAACATGGAGGCCGAGTGGTGGCTTTTGCAGACAAGAAAGGCAGATGAAGCAGAGACCAGGTTTTTCAGATGCACAAAATGCAAATTAACCTGGCGGGAATACCAGTGATTAATTTTCGGTGCTGATTATTGTTATAAATTCTCCAGATTCGACGCTAGTTCTTCCGTATGTTTCAAACTCCTTTTTTATTTCTTTTACCTCGGGATGGTTATGCATGCATCTAAAGTCCCTGAATGCCCGTACACAGTAGGCCCCGTGCGGCTCTGCCGTAAGCATTTTATTTGAAACGCGGAACGACTCGCGAACTACGTCCTTCCAATCTTCTATGTGGACGAGTGCAGACCATGTGACAACATAATCAAAAGACGTGTTCTTAAAAGGGAGATTTCGGGCGTCTGCAACCACAAAGTGCAAATCCGGGAGTTCTTTTTTTGTTTTGATTAAGGGTCCAACATCCATGTCCAGACACACTACGAATGCGTCTTTATCAATTAGATTTCTTACAAGATAGCCGGAGCCTGTTGCCAAATCCAGAACGCGTTCTTTGTCGTTTATTTTGCCTGCAATTTTTTTTAGTGCGTCCTCCCTTGCCTGCAGATTTCCAAGCAATTCAAAAAAAGGTATATTATTATCTTCCTGTAACATTTTTTACTTGCTCGACCGCTGTGCCGATATAGTTTTGCGGGTCAATAATCCAATCGATTTCGGACTCGCTCAAATGTTTTTTGATGGTTGCGTTTTCTGTGAGTACTTCTTTTAGTGACTTTTTCCCCTTGACGGCCTTTATGGAAAGCTTCCGAAGAAGCTCGTGCGCCTCTTGGCGGCCCACTCCCTTCTTTGTAAGCCCCATCATAATGGCTTCAGCCATCTCCATGCCCCCTGTCATTTCCAGGTTTCTTTTGATGTTTTCTGGATAAAGGACAATGTTCTTCATTACATTATTTGTCCTCTTCAAAATTTCATCAAGAAGTATGAAGCTCTCAGGAATTATTACGCGCTCGGATGAGGAGTTTGTGAGGTCGCGCTCGTGTTCGAGGGATACGTTCTCTAGGGCCACGAATACGTTTGACTTTATGACTCTGGAAAGGCCGCAGATATTTTCGGCGTTGATTGGGTTTCGCTTGTGCGGCATTGTCGAGCTTCCGACTTGCCCCTTTTCTTCGAATTTCTCGCTTAACTCCAGAATCTCAGTCCTTGAAAGGTTCCTAACCTCTTTTGCAATTTTGTCAAGCGTTGCAGCTATGAGCGCAAGAAGTGATATGAGTTCTGCGTAACGGTCCCGCTGGACTATCTGGTTTGAGACCTCTGCGGAGGCAAGGCCCAAATCCTTCATAACGAGCTTTTGGATTCTGATGCCGTTTTTACCAAAGGACGCCTGCGTCCCAACAGCGCCCGACATCTTTCCTACAAGCACCCTTTTCTTTGACTCGTTTACCCGCTCTATGTGCCTTCCTATCTCGGTGGCCCAGAGGGCGAATTTAAGTCCATATGTAATGGGGATTGCATGCTGCCCGTGTGTCCTTCCAACTGCAACGGTGTTTATGTGCTTTTTTGCAAGATTTTTAAGTGTCTTTTCAAGTGCTTTAAGGTCGCGCTCAACAATGGCGAGCGCCTCCTTGAACTGGAGTGCGTTTGCTGTATCGACGATGTCGTATGATGTGGCGCCAAGGTGCACGTGTTTTCCAGCCGGGCCGGTTACTTCACTCAGGGCCTTGACAACTGCCATCAAATCGTGCTTTGTCCGCTTTTCTATCGCTTTTACACGACTTACTTTGACGAATTTCGTGTTTGCCTTTTTCGTGATTGTGACTGCAGCGCTTTTTGGGATGTTTCCGACGTCTGCATGGGCCCTCGCGAGTGCTGCCTCCACATCTAGAAATTTCTGGAGCCTGCTCTCCTGTTCAAAAATAGATTTCATCTCAGCGCTTCCGTACCTGAAATCTATGGGATGGATTGCCATGTCTGCCAGTTTCTTAAGCGTGCAATAAATATCTTTTTATGTAAAGTGGTCGGGCACGTCTTCAACCTTTATGTAAGCGACCTCGTATCTATCCTCAAGGGAGTTTAGATAATTTTCAAGGTACTCCATCCGTTCACTATCCATGTTTTGGGGATGGATGTACAAAACGAGGGGCACGCCGTAGTACGCGCACTTTTCTGCAAGCTCAAGAGACTTTGGAAGGTCGTCAAGCCTTTTTTCGGATGCAACCACTGGCACTTCCATTATCCTTCCCTCGGCGTAAAACGGCCTCGGGTTTTCAAAGTCTTGTTTTATGCTGCTGTCCACCTTGATTCCTGCCAGCTCCAACACCGCAAAATACCTTTTGTCGGCTGCCCAGTTTGAAGCAAGCGAGGGCGACCTGAAAACCACAGGGGTTTTATTCACTGCGCGAAAGACGGCTTTTTGGGTTGCCTTGATGTCATTGTAGAAGGCCTCTTCTGTCTTGAAGCTCCGGTTCCATATCTCATCCGGGTCCCGCTCATAAAGTTCCCCCAGCATAGCAGCGCCTTCCCTGTCAAATATTACGAAGTTGTGGTAGTAGGTATGAAGCCCGATTGAATGCCCCCTCCTGGATATCTCCACCAAGCCTTCCGGGTCCCTATCTGCTGTTGCCCCGAGAACAAAAAAGGTGGTGTCCGCGCCGTGCCTGTCAAGAAGTTCAAGAAGGGGGGGCAGGTTCTCGTGCCCCTCTCCTGATACAAGGTCCTCGTAGTCAACGCTTGCCACCACCACAAGTTTTGACTTTTCACTATAATCCGTACCGTTTGCGGTGCATGCTGCAAGAAGTACTAAAAATAACAAAATTATCAATACTTTCCTATCCATTTGTCTAAGAAATGTCATTCAACAAATATAAATGAAGACCTCGATATTATGAAGTTATGAAGAGGGAGTTTCCAATTTTTTTGGTGGGTGTATTCTTTTTGACGTTTGCAACCCTGACATACGAGGTTGCACTTAGCTATGAGTTCGCATACATGTTCTGGTTTGAGGCTTCTGTGGCAATACTCTCCACTGCAATGTTTGGGCTTGGAATCGGAGGGGTCCTGGGTTACTTCCTGCAGGGGCGCTATCCTGGAAATTACTACAGGTTGATTCGCCTTTCTATCTTCACTTTCGGCATGACGCTATTTTTAAGCCTTTATTTTATAGCAAGCGGCAGCAGGGCTGAGCTTGTTGAACTTTCACCGGCCGCCTCTTCCATGCTTTTTAGACTCGGGTTCAATCCAGCTGAGATTGTACCCCTTTTGTACTTCTCGCTTGCGGCCGCCCTGCCATTTGTTTTCTCAGGGATAGCCCTGAGCCTCGCCCTAAACTATCCGGGCAGAGAAAAACGGGCCATATCCTATATATATTTTGCAGACCTTTTCGGTGC
>JAHJSX010000159.1 GCA_018830205.1 archaeon
CCCTTTTATGATTGGGCCATAATCCCGGTCTTGCCTAATCGGCGGCAGGTTTGCAGGCAGGTTTTCATCAAGCCTCTCCCTCAGGGCCTCTTCAGTCTCTTTCAGGGTAACCCGGCCTTCTTCAACAATTTCCTTTGTTTCTGAGATTTCACTTGAGATGCCCCCCATCAATGTGTTACTGAGAATTACATTTATGGAATCTGCCTCTACATTTCCGCCTGAATCGTTCACCTCTACTTTTATGGTATGCTCACCATCACTCGCAGCCCCGGTGTTCCAGGTGCACGGGAGCTTGCTGCACGCGTAGTCCCCATCTATCGTCACTTTCAGGGTGTATGAGGAATCCTCCGTTACTTTTGCATCGATATCAATGAGTCCAGAGACGCTTCCGCCGTCCTTTGGGCTTGTGATTTCGACAACCGGGGGCGCGATATCAGGGGATTCCAGTATATAGACCGTACTCCCCGAAGCAACTGCAATAAAGTCCCCCCTTGGAGAAATCGAAGCGTCCCGCGAGCTTTCCCCGGCTTCGTAAGACCAGCGCTTGTGCTTTTGGCTGTCTATAAGGTATATATTTCCATCATCGCAGCCAACGAGTGCAAATTCATCATCCCCTGTCGTGTCAATGCTCATGATGTCGCATACCACGCTTGTGTATGACCCGGCCTGGTGACCATCTTCCAAAAAGACAGGGTACCGCTGGCCCGATATAATCTGTCTGCCAAGCACCCCGACGCCGTATATTGACCTTGTATTGATGTACTCCCACAAAAGATTCCCATCTCTTGTAATCATGTATGTGATGCTGCCGGATGTGCCGGCCGCTATGTACTTCCCGTCACTTGATATGTCAACGGAAAGTACAGGGGAATTTGCCTTGTATTTCCACAGTACTCCTCCAACAACGTTAAGCAGGTAGATATTGTGGTTAAGCGACCCCACAACAACGCGGTCACCGGTTGGCGTAACCGCAAGGTCCTCTATATCATCCCCGACAAAAAACTCCCACTGCAAATCACCGGTTTTGTTGTAAAGGTAAACATTTGACCCATCCCCGACAAATATCCTGTCCCCTTTTGAGGATATGCCGACCTTAAGCGGTGTGTTTTCTGTTTTTTCCCTCCACATTAGCTTTTTGCTTTTGTTCAAAAGATACAGGTACCCGTCACTTGAGGCCACAGCTGTGTAGTTGCCCCCGTCAGAGACAGCAACGCCCGTGACCGTGCCGCCTGTATCGTAAGACCAGAAAAGAGTTGGCGCTGCAACTGCGCTAACGCAAGGCAATACAAAAAGCGTTACAACTAGGGCCAGTATTTTTTTGTCCATCAAAAATAAAGAGTCCCCGTCTGCTTATTTATAGCTTATGGCACTCTTTCTTTTGTGCCGTCTTATGTAGGCGTATACGAGGACTGCACAAAATCCAAGAAGGTACAGCGTGCTTTTTTTGACATATGCCCTTACAAGCTCCTCATTGCTCCCCAGCATATACCCAATAATGGTAAGGATAATCACCCACATGCCTGCGCCAAGGGAGGTGTAAATCACAAAGCGGTCAAGCCGCATCCTGCAAAGGCCAGCCGGAAGCGAGATATACTGGCGAAGCCCCGGGATTAGCCTGCCGATAAAGATACTTATCTCCCCGTGCTCTTTGAAGTAATCCTCAGCACGCTTCAAAGTGCCGTTTTTTACAAAAACATACTTTCCATATCTAAGAAGCACGGGCCTTCCAAGCCTGCATGCCACGTAATAGTTGAAAACAGCCCCGAGCACACTCCCGCCAATGCCGGATGCAACAACAAGGATGATGTTCATCTCTCCCTTGCTTGCAAGATAACCCGCTGGCACCATCACCACCTCGCTTGGGAATGGGAAAAACGAGCTTTCAAGGAACATCAGTGCGACAATGCCCGGATAACCCATGGCGCCGACGGTTTCTACAATCCAGATTACAAGGGAGTCAAGAATTTCCACAATATTCTCTGACGATTCCACACTTATTTAATCGTATCGCCAGGCGCCCTGTGCCTGATTTTCACAGCAACGCCCTTTTTGAATGCTTTCATTTCTCCGCCACTAAGAAGCGCTCTGCCTGTACCGAGAAATTCATCACTTTTGTCAACCACCACCACTTCCTGATAGGGCCTCATCTCAGGGTCAGCGTCTGCCACAAACCCAGCAAAGACTGATTTTCCATCCCTTACAAACTCCACAGCGTCATCTATTACGATAACACGGTTTGCAGGACTGGGAAGCTCAAGCAGCTTCATTGCACCCTCCGGCGTCAATGTCAAAAAGCCATCGTGCGCTCTTAGCGTTGCTATGAG
>JAHJSX010000160.1 GCA_018830205.1 archaeon
CTCCCTTCTGGCAAAAGGTAACCCAATCCTCGTCGAGGACTACGCATCAGATTTCATAACCGCCCTGGATGATGAAAACAGCGTAGTGAAGGCAAACGTTTCATATGTCCTGGGCTTCATTGGCGCTAAAGACCCTGATAAAGTAAAAATCGTTATTCCAAAACTGATTGAACTTCTGGGCTCTGAGCCAATGCTCAAAGAAAACGCAGCCTATGCCCTTGCGCTCATCGGCACAAAGGACCCAGAAGCAATAGACGATGCCGTTCCTGAACTTTTGAAAATGGTAACGGACCAAAGGGATGAGATAAGGGCCGCTTCGGCATGCGCCCTTGGTGTATCATGCAACCCCCAAGCAGCAAAACCTCTTAAAAAACTACTTGAAGATTCCGCCATAATAAATTTACTAAATCCAGAGGCCGGTACTTTAACCGCTTCAACTGTTTCTGACGTCGCAAAAAAATACATCAAAAAACGAAAAGATAAATACTAACTTCACAAAACATACGCCATGGACGTTGTTACAATCGGGCATACAAGCGCTGATAGGGTAACAATCGGCGGGAAAAAGAATGTTCAGCTTGGTGGGGCCGCCGTTTATTCTGCCATGGCATCAAAGATTTTTAGCGACACAGGCATCGTCTCAAGGGTCGGAGAGGACTTCAATCCGGACTTCGAGAAAATATTAAACAAGGCAGAGATAGACACCCAGGGCCTCAAAAAGACCTCTGGAAAAAGCTCGTATTTTTCCATCGATTATGATAAATATGGCGGTGCCACTTACCGCGACTACGGCATAAATGTCGGGATGCATATAAGGCCCCAAGACATGCCCCTTTCCTATCTTAATGCCAAGGCATTTCACATCGCCCCTATGTCTGCAAGCAAGCAAAACAACTTTTTGAAATTCGTAAGGAAAAAATCGCATGATGCGTTTGTATCCCTGAACACCCACCAGGGCTATTTTGCAAGATACAAGAATGACATAAAAAAGCTGATATCGAAAGTGGACGTCTTCACGATAAACGACGAAGAGGCCACGATGCTCACGGGGACAAAAAGGCCCGAGTTTGCAATAAAGGCACTTAAAAAGGTAAAGCATAACCTGTTAATCGTTACCATCGGTGTAACAGGGTGTGTTGTAATCAAGGATGGTGAGACCAATTTCTTTCCCTCTGTGTACCAGGCAGACATTGTGGACTTAACAGGCTGCGGGGACGCTTTCGCGGGCTCGTTCATTTCGAGCTACATAAAAACGCGCGACGAGCTAAAAAGCGCGAACATCGCAAACAGCGTTGCAAGCATCAATGCCACAGGATGGAACTTCAAGGCCATTGGCAACCTGAAATTCAAAACACTTGAAAAATTCCAGGAGTTCGTATTTTCGCGCCAGAGGAAGCTCCAGAAGCATCAGTGGTCAATCGAGCACTTTTTTTAAGCACGAAAAGATTAATTACTTCCTTGGCATACTATGTCCCATGCGCGTATATCTTGCTGCACCGCTTTTCTCAGAAGGAGAAAGAGAGTTCAATGAAAAGATAAAAAGCAGGCTAACTCGCGAGGGGTTTAGTGTATTTCTGCCACAAGTTGAATGTAATGAGGACATATTCGACTGCTGTATAGAAAACCTAAAAAAGAGCGATGTCGTGGTCGGGGTGTTCGATGGGGCCCAGGTGGACGACGGGACAGCGTTTGAATGTGGGTATGCAAATTCACTTGGCGTGCCTATCGTAGCACTTCGAACCGACTTCAGAAGGGTCGGTGAGTACACGAACGCTGTAAACGCCATGCTTGAAGGAAGTGCAACAATGTGCAAAAATCTTGATGACGTGGTTAAAGTTCTAAAAGAGATAAGGGGCGATTAAATGGAAAAAGAGCTAAAGGTAAGAATCTTCGATATTGAAGTAGGAAGGTGTGAGGTCACACTTAATGAAGAAGATGCCAGGGAGTTAGGGATACATCCAAAGGACAGGGTAACAATATTTTTTGATAGTAGAAGTGCCACGGTCGTACTCAATACAGCAAAGACAGTTGTCAGCGGGGGGGAGATTGGGATTTGCACTGATTTGGCAGAAGAATATGACCTCAAATCAGGTGACAAAGTTCAAATTACGCCGGCAGAACGGCCAAAGTCCATAGAGTATATCAGAAAGAAGATGGACGGGCTTGCGCTCAATGAAAGCGAATTCGAGGCTATTGTAAATGATGTAGTGAATAACAATCTAAGCGAAGTCGAGATTACTGCATTCATATCTGCCATCTACATAAACCAGATGACGGTTGAAGAAACCGCGTATCTTGCCAAGAAAACCGCCGAGTGTGGTGAAACGCTGGACTTAAAAAGAAAGCCTGTTTTTGACAAGCACAGCCTTGGGGGCGTGCCCGGCAATAAAATCACCCTTCTTGTCGTGCCGATTGTGGCTGCTGCAGGGCTCACCATACCAAAAACATCTTCAAGAGCAATTACCTCAGCATGCGGTACAGCAGACATCATGGAGGTGCTGGCTCCGGTAACGTTTGACGCAAGGGAGATAGAAGCCATGGTGAACAAAACAAACGCTGTAATCGTGTGGGGAGGCGGCGCCAATCTCGCGCCCGCAGACGATATATTCATCCGGATAGAGCACCCGCTTGCCATTGACCCACATTATCTTGCACTCGCAAGTGTTATGGCCAAAAAGTATGCAGTTGGAGCAGAGTTTGTTGTGATAGACCTCCCAATGGGGCCGGAGACTAAAGTAAAAGACATGAAAGAGGCAAAGAAATACGCAAGGGATTTCATAGAACTCGGGGAAAAGCTTGGAATTGATGTAGAATGCGCAGTGACCTACGGGGACAAACCAATTGGCAGGGCAGTGGGTCCAGCACTTGAAGCGAGAGAGGCTCTGGCCACCCTTGAGGGCGAACACACAAGCACAAGCTTGGTTGAGAAGGCAACGGAACTTGCAGGAATCTTACTTGAAGCCGACGGAGCAGCCAGGAAGGGAAAAGGCAAGGAGATGGCACTTGAGATTCTAAAATCAGGAGCAGCCTTGAAAAAGATGAAAGAGATAATAGAGGTCCAGGGCGGCGACCCCAATGTCACATCAAAGGATATCAAGGTAGGCAACTACCAAGAAAAGATATTTTCTGACGACGAGGGTTACGTGACGAATATATCTAATCGAGCAGTCGTGCGTGTTGCAAGAAGGGCCGGGGCTCCAAAAGACCAGGGCGCCGGAATCCTGTTTAATATAAGAAAAGGTGAAAAAGTGGAGAAGGGTGCACTTTTGTATGAGATATACTCAAACTCCGAATACAAATTGGAGCAGGCCGTAAAGCTAACAAAGCAGTTGAAGCCGGTGCGGCTTGAGGGCATGCTTTTGGAGCGCATACCGGATTATACGGTTATAGAAAAGTAGGGGAGCATTGATGTTTGTATCCCACTCCCTTGTTAAGGAGAATACAATTGAATCCCGGCTCTACCAGGAAGTTATCGTTGGAAATGCCACAAAGAAGAACACGCTTGTTGTAGCCCCGACTGCTCTTGGAAAGACCGTGATTGCGGTATTGCTTGCAGCACACCGTCTCAAGAATTTTGATGGAAAAATCCTGATGCTTTCCACGACAAAGCCCCTTGTAAACCAGCACGCGACTAGCTTTAAAAATTTTTTAAAAATAAAAGAGGAAGACGTGCAGGTGTTTACCGGTGCCACGCCACCAAAAGACAGAAAGAAGATATGGGAAGATGCCGCAATCATTTGCGCAACCCCGCAGGTGATTGAAAACGACCTTATATCACAAAGCTATGGTATAGAAGGCGTATCGCTTGTAATATTCGATGAGGCGCACAGGACAACTGGCAAATATCCTTACGCATTTATCGCGAAGAGATATATGGAAGCTGCGAAGAATCCGCTCGTTTTGGCACTGACTGCTTCCCCTGGTGCAGACGAGGCGAAAATAAAAGAAGTCTGCAAGAATCTTTTCATAGATAATATTGAAGTGCGGACAGAAAAAGAGCCGGATGTCAAGCCTTATGTAAAAGGAACCAAAGTCGAGTGGGTTAAAGTGGACCTGCCTGATTCCTTTGTCCACGTAAAGAAACACCTGGAAAATGCCTTGAAAGAAAGGCTAACGACCTTGAAAAATATGGGTTTCTTGAAGTCAAAAAGTGTCAACGTATCAAAGAAGGACCTGCTTCTTCTACGAGGAAAGCTGCAGACAGAAATATCAAAAAGAGGGGGCGTGCCCGAGCTTTACAGCGGAGTGTCGAATGTTGCAGCATGCATCGCACTCGTGCATGCGATTGAGCTTCTGGAGACCCAGGGTGTCGACACCCTGCATAAATATTTTAAAAGGGTCAGCAAGCAAAGCACAAAGGCCATAAGAAGCCTCCTAAAAGACGTCGATTTCTTGCGGGCCCTCAGGCTAACCGAGCAGCTGTCTCCCGATGTCCAGCATCCAAAGCTGGCCGCGCTTGTCAGCATAATTGAA
>JAHJSX010000015.1 GCA_018830205.1 archaeon
CTCAAAAAGAATGGAGACAAGCGAACTGTAATTCTAAGCGCTGACGTGGTGAGGGATAAAAGCAGGAAAGTAATCCAGTCCCTCTCAGTGCAAACAGATATCACCGAGCGCAAGGAGGCGGAGAGGGAAGTGGCCAAAAAGGAACGATATTACCGGTCCCTGATTTTCAACCTGCATGAAGATATCATCGTCATTGATGAGAACTACAAAATAACGGACATTAATAACACGCGATTGACAACAACGGGCCAGAAGAGAGAGGACGTCGTCGGTAAATTCTGTTACGAAGTTTTTCATGGAGTTGATAAACCCTGTGACAAACTCGGAGAAGTATGCAAACTTAAAGATGTGCTCAAAACCGGAAAGTATGGTAGAGCCAGTCACGTCCACAAACACGTAGATGGGAGAGGGGTCCATGTTGATATCCTCATGTCTCCGCTTGAGGATGAAAAGGGCAAGGTCACCCATGTTATCGAATCGATTAGGGATGTCACCGAGCTGAAGGGGGCAGAGGAAGAACTCAAAAAGGCCTACGAATCACTCGAATTGACCCATGCAAAACTTGCAGATACTCATGATGAATTACAAGAAGCCTACGAAGAACTCAAAACCCTCGACGAGCTCAAGACCAACGTCGTCGCCAATGTAAGCCATGAGCTGCGCACACCGATTACAATTATGAGGGGCGTCATGGAGATTGCTTGCGATGAAGATGATAAGGGAAAGAGAGATAAACTTTTGAAAACCGGTCTTGACGCACTTACAAGACAGAACATGATTGTGGAAGACCTTATAGGGACCTCAAAGCTGTACAGGGGAGTAAAAGATTTGAAATTAGAGGCACTAGATTTGGAACCTGTTTTGATTTTGGTTTTGGGAGAGTTCGGCCCCCTTCTCAAAAAGACATGGATAGAAACAAAAATCCATGTTAAAGAGCCACTTCCGAGGGTTCACGCGGATTTTGAAAAGATGGGGCATGTCCTTAGGAACCTGATTAGCAATGCCATAAAGTTCAGCAGCCCAGAAAGCATGATAACCCTAACGGCAGCGAAAAAAGGAAATTTTGTTGAAGTTTGTATAAATGATGAAGGCATTGGAATTTCTAAAAAGGAACAGGGAAAGGTATTTGGACTGCTGTATCAAAGTGAAAGCGGTACCGGAAGGAGTTATGGGGGCACAGGGCTTGGACTGTCAATCGTCAAGGAGTTTGTAGAAATGCAGGGAGGAGAAATAAATATGAAAAGCGCACCAAGAGAAGGGAGCACTTTCTGCTTCACGCTCCCTGTATACAAGGACAAGTGATAGAGATGGCGGAGGATACTGGTGGATAATGAGCCTGATATTTTGGAGAAATACCGACAATTAATTGAAAATGCAAACGATGCCATCCTGATAATGGATTATGAATCAGGGTATTTCATTGAGGCCAACTACAAATCCGGGGAGTTAACTGGCTACAGCAGGAATGAACTCCTCAAAATGGGCATCGAGAGGATTTATCCTCGGGCAGACTATAAGCGCGTGATGGCGGGTTTTCAGAAGGCTGTGGAGGGCCCCCCCTGCCTGTTGAGCAACATATTAATCCTGAGGAAGGACGGCAGTAGCGCTCTGGCAGATATAGGCATCAACGCTATAGAACATGATGGGCAAAAAATAGTCCAGGGCATCTACAGGGATGTGACTGAAAGGAAGAAATTGGAGGATGAGCTAAAAGAAACCAAGGATTTCATGGAAACCCTCATAGATAATCTGCCCATCTCTCTTCTCCTTTTTGATGAGGGACCAAAGCTTGTTTATGCGAACGAGCACTTCTACCAGAAATCGCGAAAAACCAGGGATATAATCGGCAAAGAAATAAGGTGGGTCTTTCGCAAACTCCTGCCGAGAGAAACCATCAACGAGATAGAATACAATATTAAGGAGGGTATCAGAACGGGTCTTCCTTCTGAGGGCAGGTTGATGAAGCACGGGAAGTTCTATTTCTCCAAGGTCTGCCCGATAAAGGTCAAGAGGAAGGTGAAAAGCGTCCTGCTTTTGGAGGATGTTACAGAGAAGGCGAGGCTGGAGCAGGAGATAAGGGAATACTCCGAACACCTGGAGCAGATGGTAGAAGAGCGCACGAAAGAGCTGACAGAGAGCCAGGCAAAGCTGATTCAGGCAGGCAAAATGGCAGGTATAGGCACTCTGGCAGGCGGCATTGCCCACGAGGTGAACAACCCACTGGCCTCAATCCTGACCTACGCCCAGCTGCTCCAGACGATGAGTAAAAACAATTCACTGACCGAGAAGAAGACAGTGAAATATGCAAAGGAGATGGAGAAGGTCGTAAAGCACTGCAAGAGCACCATAGAAAACCTCCTTGATTTTTCCAGGGCCTCGGACGAGATTGAGCAGTCTCTATCCCTGGCAAACGTCCTCGAGGACTCCGTGTCCCTTATAAGGCATCAATTAAATCTACAAAACGTGAAAGTGGTGAAGAAATGTGAAGACGCCACAGTGGTTGGGAACAAGAACCAGCTCCAGCAGGTCTTTGTGAACCTACTTAAA
>JAHJSX010000161.1 GCA_018830205.1 archaeon
GCTTTCTTCGCGCATGGATATCTGACTTCACACTGATTCTTTTAGACTATGATGCCTTTTACCATGCAAGAATAGCGGGTGAAATCTACCAGGGCCACCACATCCCGACATGGGACGCAAAAGAGCTTGGAGGAATCCCTCATTATTACCCGCCAAATTATCATATACTGATGGTGCTTGGAAAATACATTCTTCCCGAATGGAGTTTTTTGACCATTGGGAGCATCCTGACGGTTTTCTTTGGGGTTATTACAACCCTATTCGTCTATCTTATAGGCCGCAGATTTAGCGAGAATGTAGGGCTTGTATCTGCACTGCTCTATGCACTGACACCGATGATGGTTTTGCGCTCGGGACTTTGGGCCCGGCCAACAGGACTTTCGATGATGCTTGCAATCATGATTGTTTATCTATTTTTAGAAGCAAAAAAAGGAAATAAATACGCGACGCCGGCCCTCCTTGTGAGCCTTGGCTATACGTTTGCCCACAGCTCTGTCCTGCTTGTTTTTTCATTGGTTTTAGCGACATCGATAATTGCAAAGGATATGTACAAAACCCAGACGTTCCTTAAAATCGCATTAGTCCTACTGGCAGCCGGGGCGCTTTATTATTACAGGGTGCTTCCCCACCTGAATTTCTATGTCTCGCAAAAAGGAGAGTACATGCCTGTAATACGGCCTATTCTTGAGTTCTTGCCATCTGGCGATTGGGCGGCCCTGGCAGTGGCACTTTTATTTTTGGGCATTTTCAATCTAGCATTTTTCCCGGTTGTGTTTCACGGCATATACGAAATGCTAAAAACACAAAGAGAGCTTGCAATTTTCTCATTCATTTCCCTTTTTTTAGTATTTTTTGGGGCAAATATGTTCATCCTCTTGAACTTCACGGTCACCGTCGCGATAGCGGTTTCGATTTTTAAGATTTTGCGCCTTGACAAAATGCCTATTGCAGTATTGCTCTTGCTTATGGTGGCCTTAATGGATGTGACATTACTTCAAAACGTGCATGGAGAGAAAAAGACCATATATGCAGACGCCATGGAAGAAATCTTAACCGACGCCCCCCTCACAAGCGAGAATCTAGTACTCTCAAACGACCCCAATGTAGGCCACGCAATACCATACTACTCAAAGGCAGGCACGTTCATCAGCGATTTGACTGATACAAAGCAATACGACAAAAACCGCATGATATTTGACACCATCATAGATGAGAACACTACCCCTGAGGAAGCCATTGCCCTGATGCAGGAAAACAACATCGACCATCTATTGATAATCGGAGAATCCCTCCCCTTTATGGAAAAGTCAAAACAAAACCTGGTGAGGGTAAAAGAAATAGAAAGAAAAGATTTTAGAATCAGTCTTTATAGGATTAAAAAATAAAAAAAAGTGAAAAAGACTGGCGAATAGCCCGTCTTTTTCCTAAGCGTTTTATGTTTAGCTTATATCGTTTGATTGGCCATTGCAGCTTCCATTTGGCCTACTTTTGTGCCTACACTCGCATTCAGCGACTGCCCAGCACTTGAAACCATGCTTGAGTAGATAGCGAATATAACGACCGCTGCTACGATGATACCACCTGCAAGCAGGATGTACTCAATAGCGCCCTGGCCTTTTTCTTCTTTCAGAAATTTCATATGCATTTACCTCCTTTATAATTTTATTTTCCCTTATTTTATGCATAAAATTGGCTTTACTACCATATAAGTCCAACGTTAACAAAAATGTACATGCAAGGTATACACTTTCAAATAAAGACCGGCACTAGAGAACGCCTTCGAGCACGCATTGAACAATGGCGCTACGATGTGTTGTTTATTGCGCTGCCAATTTCCTCTATTTTCGTGCCCACACTTTCGTTCAGTGTCGTGGCAGTGCCACCAACCATGCTTGAGTAGACTGAGATGATTACGACCGCAGCTACGATGATACCACCAGCAAGAAGTATATATTCAATACCTCCCTGCCCCCTTTCCTCTCTTGCAAATTTTAGAATCAATTAATATCAATCCTTTTCTAAAATATAGAAACAGCACTTGGCATTATATATTTTACTACGGAATAAACACTATATGCTATAATTGCCATGGGTATCATAAACTTGACCCCGCTTTTGAATTCGCCAAACATAATTACTCCCATCATTATGGCAGAGGAAATTGCCTGCAAGATGACATAGACCGTAAGGGCATCAACCACCTGGTATATCTCAGCCATATCGACTGCAGGTGCCCCAGCACCTCCTCCAGCACCAGCCATCGCGGCCTCCATTATTTCAGGCAGCGCCCCAACAACACCCATAACAAAGGGCCCCGCCATAAGAGACGCCATCGCAAGGAAGGAAATCTGCTGCGATGTGAACGTTTTCCTGTCCTGTTTCACTTCCTTTGTGGACTTCATGTCCTCTGACACCTCATCCAGAACATCGCTAATCGGGCCCCCGGATTCCATACCCTCAAGCAGGAGATTGATTGCCCTTACGATATCCTTTGAGCCCGACCTCAGGGCAAAATTCAGGAAGGCATCCCGCATCGTCCTCCCCCTTTTAATCTCGAGCACGACCTGCGCAAACTCCTCTGAGAGCGGGCCGTAATCTGCCTCGCCAATCTCCATAATCACGCTTTCCAGAACAAGGCCGGTCTTGATTGCCACCGCCATGTGATGCAGGGCGTCCGGAAGCGAATCCTCAATAGCCCCTTTTCTTTTGTCGGCCTGCATCCTTGGCCACATGACCATTAACGCAAGCGAGATACCAAAGCCCACAACCCCGTAAATTATGTTAAAAATAACCGTCAAAACCAAAAACAGGACAATCCCAATAATAACAAACATCCCTGCCCACTCCTGTGCAGAGAATGAAATTTTGGCCCTGGCGAGCGCCAGATCTGTTTGTTTTATGAATTTCTCGCCCATGAGCTTCTTCGGGATTTTTATCTTCTTTATCGGGGAGACTTTCTTTTTCTTTTCTTCTTCTGCCATCTTTACACCTTTGGTTCAAAACGCTTAATCATAATCGACATATATATGCCGATGCCGAAAAACACGAAATACACAAGCCACATCATTGCAGGAGGCATGAGCAGTCCGCCCATGGCGATGCCCATCGCAACCATGAGAGTGGTTATCAAAACAGGGGCGATTACAACAACGAACATGTACATGAGGGCGAACGTGTTCAGGATCTGTATGTAGTCCTTTAGCTTCAGCCGCATCTCCCGTGCAATCTCCTCTGCTATGATTTTGAGCGTGGCTGCAAGGTTCCCGCCGGTCCGCAGCGTTGATATAATCTGACGGGATGATTTTTTGAGGCCAGGGGATTCAATCCTGAGGTTCATCCGCTCAAAGGATTCTTCTATGGTCGCGCCCCTTTCAATCTCCATTAATGCCCTCTTGAATTCCTCGGAGAGCACGCCGTAGTCGCTTTTCGCTATCGAGCGCATTGTTTCGAGTAGGCCAGAGCCGCTTGTTAGCTGGGTGGACATGTGCCGAAGCGCAAAGGGCATCTCCTTTGAGAATGCATCACTGCGTGCTTTCACCTTTGATTTTGGCTGGCTCTTTGCTATGACAAGCACTATGAAGAATATAAATACCCCAAGCAAAAGCCCGGCAATGCTTCCAAGAGGGCCGATTACCAGGGTCAATATAATAGCGAACAATATCCCCATGAACGCAGCAGAAATGGCAGCCACCCCAACAGAAAGCGCGATATATTTTTTGGCAGGCATCATGATGTTTGCCTTGTAGAGGTCCTCCTGGATATTTGTGAAGAAATTACCGGGCCCCTTATTTGAAAACCCGGCAAACAAATCAGAAATGATATTTATAAGCCTCTCATTAAAATCAACTTCCAGGTCCTCCCTTTCAAGTTCTAGACCTTTGTCCTCCTTCTTTTCTTCAGGTTCAAAACTCACGGCGTCTTTTATCTGGGAAAGCCGGTCTTCCATCTCGGCCTTTTTTTCCTTTTCTTCCTCCCTTTTTTTCGCAAGGAGCGTTTTTGCGACCTCGTCTTGCTCTCTAAAAGCAATTGAGAGTTCAGCTGCCCTTCTTGAAACTCTTTCGGCACTCGTCAGGGTGCCTTCTCCCACCCGGTCTATTAGTCGAATCAGAATATTTGCCATTCTAAACGTCGCCCAGGATTTCTGCCATGAACTTTTTCGAGTCTATGTAGTATCTTTCGAAAGTTTTGGCAACTTCGTCTATTTCCCGAATATTATTCTTTACAAGCCACCTTAAAACGGTTTCCCTGTTTTTGATTTCAGCCTCCACCTGCTCAACATCCACACCCTTCATTTTTGCTATTTTTTGCTTCAGGACGCTCGGCGTGCCCGTGGGCTTGATGACATCCTCTTTTGGGTTCCACACATAAACGTTGTTGAGCGTGAGTTTTTCGCCATCTGACATGGTGGTCTCTGCGATTTCGGTAATCCTGCGCAAAGTCTTCCCTTCTGAATATACCCTGTTCTGCATCAGCACCATGTCAAGCGCCGGGAGCATGATATTTGGGACGAGCATCGGGGGGTTTGTAAGCCTTACTATTGTCTCTTTCGCAGAGTTCGCATGGACTGTGCCCATGCAGCCGTCGTGGCCTGTGTTCATGGCAGTAAAAAGTGTCCGTGCTTCGCTCCCCCTCACCTCGCCGACTATTATACGGTCGGGCCGCATACGAAGTGTGTTCTTGACAAGCCCGTCCATGCTAACCTCGCCCTCTCCCTCGACGTTTGGGGGCCGGGTCTCAAGGCGTATGCAGTGCTCGATTGGAAGGTGCAGCTCTGCCGTATCCTCAATCGTTATTACCCTGTCTGTTGTTGGAATAAACGAGCACAGGCAGTTGAGTGTCGTGGTCTTCCCGCACCCGCTGCCACCGGCAGCAAGGATATTGCCCGGCTTTATACCAAAGCCGTCCACGATGAGCCACAGGTAAGCGCCCACATACGGGTCGAGCGTTTTGAAGTTTATGAGGTCCACGACCGTCAGCGGGTCCTTTTTGAATTTCCTTATCGTGATTGTCGGCCCCTGAAGTGAAAGAGGCGGTATTGTAGCGTTTACACGGGACCCGTCAATGAGCCTTGCATCAAGAAGCGGCATAGACCTGTCGATTCTCCTGCCGACGCTCGTCGCGATTTTTTCTATAATCCTCCTGGCCTCATCATCTGTATCAAAAAAGAGGTTTGTCTCCATGGCGCCGTAGTCCCTGTGGTTTACGTAAACAAGCTTTTTTGTGCCGACCACCATTATCTCTTCCAGGGCCTCATTATAAAGCAGCGATTCCAAAAGCCCGTAGCCTATCATGTTCTGCACGATAAGTTTTGAAAAGATAGTTCTTTTTCTTGAGCCTACTTCCTTGTAGAACCTTTTCATTACGTCAAGTATCATACCGGTAAACATCTTTTCAGCTTCGTTTACCGGTACCATGGACGGGTCAACTCTAATCTCGCTTATGGCGCGCTTTTCTATCTCAGCGAGAAGTTCCTTGTCCTCTTCGGACAATGTCGGCAGGGATACAAGGTACGTGTAGTTCTTCTTGCCTGCCTCTTTTACGATTTTATATCCCTCCCCGCTTTCAATCGTGTCTTCGATTGCAATCCCATGCTCCTCAATACCTGCAAATTTCTTCAAAAAGCCGTAGCCTTTTTTTGCCTTTTTCTTGGAATCGGCAGTTTCTGCGGGTGCGGCACCGCCCCCAATTTTCGCAATCACGCTTTCAGGCTTCGCGTAGTACTCGTTTATGAAGGCCCCAACATTTTCAATGCCTGTTATGTCATTGTCCACCATGTACTTCAAAATCTCCTCCCGCCTTTTCATCTCGTTTTGAACCACCATCACATCGACACCGCGAAGCTCTGCAAGCTTCCATACAAGGGAGCTCGGGATGCCCGTGGATTTCACGATATCTGTCCTTGGGTCCCATTCATACAGTATGTTTATCTTTGCCCTGTCCCCCTCAAGCCCTGTCACCTCTGCGATTTCTGTAATCCTCCTTATAACCTTCCCGCCGTGCGTGAACCTGTTCTGCATCAGTATGAGGTTCAGGGAGGGAATCATCACAAGCGGAACCGACATTGGCGCGTTTGTAAGGCGCGTGACAGTCTCCTTTGCGGTGTTCGCGTGAAGCGTTCCAAGGCACCCGTTTTGCCCAGTGTTCATAGATGCGAGCAGGGTCATTGCTTCCGAACCCCTCACCTCACCGACTATTATCCTGTCTGGCCTCATGCGGAGCGTGTTTTTGAGGAGCATGTCCATATCGACCTCGCCCTTCCCCTCAACGTTCGGGGGGCGCGTCTCAAGCATAATCCAGTGCTCGACCGGGAGCTGGAGCTCGTGCGTGTCCTCGATGGATATCACCCTGTCTGTCTGGGGTATAAAGGAGCCAAGGCAGTTGAGGGTCGTGGTCTTCCCCGAGCCCGTACCGCCTGAAACAAGCATGTTCGCGGGCTTTACCTCAAACCCCTCGACGACAAGCCACAAAAAGGAAGCGACTTCAGGAGTCATGGTGCCGTATTTGATGATGTCCACGACCGTCAGCGGGTCTGCCTTGAACTTTCTGATAGTGAGACTTGGCCCGTCAAGCGAGGCCGGCGGCACGGTCGCGTTTACCCTCGAGCCATCAGGAAGCCTTGCATCAAGAAGCGGGGAGCTGACGTCAACCCTCCGCCCCACCGACCGTGCTATTTTTGATATGATGTTTAGGGACTCTTCGTCGTCCTCGAACACGATGTTGGTCTTGCACATGCCGTGCTTTCGGTGATAGACATAGACGGCCTTTTTTGTCCCGACTATCATCACCTCTTCCAGCTGGTCGTCATCAAGAAGCGGGTTTAGAAGGCCGTATCCCACCATGTCCTGTACAATCAGGCCGGCATACGCCTCCTTTTTCTCGGAAGTAAGGTAGGCGTACTTATCCTCTATTATCTTCAATATCTCCCTTACAAACGTGTCTTTTCTAATCCTCATGTCAAGCAGCGTGTTTGGGTCTATGTTTATCTCGGCGATGGCCCTCCTTTGTATCTCCTTTAAGAGCCTCTTGTCATCCTCATCAAGCGAGGGCATGAATACCACATACGTCGGCGTCTTGTCCCCCTCTCCCCGGACGATTTTATAACCCGGCCCAGAATCAAGGACGCGCCCCTCAACCGGAGTAGCTTCAATTTCCTCGACCCTGTCAAGGAGATAAATAAATCCGTGAGTCCTGCTTTTCTTCTCCGTTTCCTGGGGCTTTGCCACCGGAGCAGGTTTTGGACGCGCCTTTTTTACCTCCGCAGCCTTTTTTTCCTCTTCAAGGCGCTGTTTTTCCTTGACATCTACAATAGACCCTAAAAGGCCCCTAATCTTCCTTGGCTTTTCCTCTTCGGTCATTTTCCTCACTTCGTTCATCAATGGACATTCTCGTCGCTTCGCTCCTCGAATGCCCTCACTTCGCTTGCGCGGAGTATGTCATCCTAGTAATTATCTATTTAGAACTATAATAAAGTAACTAACCAAACGATTATTCCGATTCCTCACCGGCTCTGCCAAGCTGCCTTGCAATCTCTTTTTTTAACTCCTCCAAATCTGGCGAGAACCCGAAATAATCAGCAAATTTCCGGGTCGTGTGCAGGATTTTTGTCCTGCCTGTCGGGTGGGCGGTTATGAAATCCTTTGCGAGCAGGTCCTTTACGTGCACGTATGTAATAGGCCCCCTCGATTTTACGACCTCGGCCTGCATTATGGGCTGCTTGAGCGCAATGAGCGAGAGCGTCTTGAGCACTTCCTGTGTGACTGTTGGCTTTACCAGCCCCAAAAGCGGCGCCGCAAATATCTCGCGGGCCTGCATTAAATAGAGGTCGCTTCCAATACGGCGTATCTCAACCGCACTATCACGGGCCTCGTAGATTTCTTGAAGCTCCTTTATCATGCGCTTTATTTCCCCCTTTCCCGCGCCTGTTATCTCCTCGAGCTTTTTCATAGAAATCGGGTCCGTGGATACAAAAAGAGCTGCCTCAACAATCTGGCGGGGTTCCAGGTTCATGATATAGAAACGCGGGAAGGGATAATATATTTTACTGTTCAAAACAACTAAACGCAATGGAGCTTGATAAAAAGGATAGGCAAAGATTAAGGGCATTCGAAATCGGCCTGGTAATCATCATCCTCTCGGGCATGGCCACTGCAATCCACATCTACAACAAAACCGCGGGCACCATGTGCGAAAAAAACTTTGAATGCAAACTCCACTGCCCCAAAGGCGCCTATAACGACAACTTCATAGACATATACAGAGGCCCCTTCGGGGCCTCCGACTGCAGCGCGGGCATGACCGCGATTTGCGAAAACGCAAAATGCAAGGCATACGATGCATACAATGCATCATCAGTTGAGGACTGCAAAAGAGCAGGAGGCGGATTTTACGAGTTCCTGTGCTTTTTGGCCATGGCAGAAAAGCAAGACAACGCTTCCATCTGCGATGAAATCCAGCTAGATTTTGACAAATCCTACTGCTATTTCGAGCTTGCCAGAAAAACGGGCAATTTGAGCCTGTGCGCCGGCGCAACCGACCCGGAACTTCGGCGTACATGCATAACCGAGCTTTTCACGCCCCCCGAAGATAAATACAACGAGCAGGCCTCATACGACGGCGACTGCGAGAAGCGGCCCCTATATTCTGTCTGCCTGAGCTTTGGCGACGGCTACACATGGCTCGTTTTCGATGCGATTGTATCAACGGAAATGCAGGAGAGCGCGGACTACACAATCGAAATCTACAGAGGGGAACAGGCAGATTACTACCATGTTCTTTACACTGACTTTGTTAGGGAGGTTGGGGATTAGTCAACATTTCAAAAATTTAAACAAATATATAAATATAGGCTTAAGGTGCTTTAGAACATTAAGCGACGTCTTTACTTATGTGAAGACATTTGGGAAGGAGAGGTGTAAAAATGGATGGGAAGTGGAAAGAATGGCATGCATGGTCAAGAAGTCGACAATTAATGCTTGATGAATGTCCACGTTCGTTTTACTATCGGTATGTGAAGTTTTACGACATGCCATATGGGGACATTCTGAAAGCTACGAAGAGAATGTTAGACCAAATGACTAACACTAAGTTTTTGTTGGGCAGCGTTGTCCATGAAGCGATTGAACGTCAGTTTGACCAGTTGTCTCGTGGTAGAGAAATCCAAGGACCAGATTCTGCACTCCAATATGTTACGAGGGTTATGAGTGATATTAAATATAATCCAGAAAAGCATGTAATAGAGGCTTTGAATGGAAAAGAAATTTCAGATGCAGAACTTTCTAAAATAGAAGAAGAAGCCAAAAGACAGGTCAATGTATTTTTTAAAGAATTTTTTGATTTTTATAAAGATTTAGAGATTATCACTCATGAAGATTATTGTAATATAGAAATCGATGGTCATAAATTTTATCTCATGCCAGATTTAATAACAAAATCTAGTGACGGACGAGTATATGTAACAGATTGGAAATCAGATAGTACCTATTCAGCAGAACCCAACGAACGGCAAATGAAAATGTACATTTTATGGGCGCTTCAAAAGGGACATGCTGATTTCATTGATTTAAGGGCTGAGGTAATATTTCTTGATATAGGGGATTCCAAGGAATATATAACAACCGAAGAGGATCTTGATTCCTTCAAGGAGGAATTGGTCGAAAATTCAGAGAAGTTGTTCGAGTATATAGATTCTAGGTCAGGAGAGGAAGATTTCGAAAGATGCGAGGAAGAAGAGGTCTGTTTTAGTTGTGGATTCAAATCTTATTGTGAAACAAACTAAGGGTACTATAGTTCTTTAAATTGCCCAAATAAATCTAAAAGCGTCTTTGTTCCTACCTCAATTTCTTCATTGGAGTATTTTTTAGCATGTTCAAGGAATTTTTTGATATAAGGTTCTTCATATCCTTCATCTAATAAGAATGCAATAGAGGCTATTTTTTCTAGCTCCAGACTGCCAAGTTCATTAAGCCTCCTGAGAATTTTTTCAAAGCGGCCGTATGCCCCCTGTTCTCCCGCGGATAATGATGTTTTCAAAAAATCAGTGCCTTCATCTGTAAGTATATACGAATATTCCCCTCCTTGAAATCCTTCTTCTAAAAGAAGCTCCATCTCACATAGCACATCTATTTCAGAGGCGAGTTCCTTAGAATAAGGGCCAAACATGTTCCATTTAAATGTTTCATGGATTGGTATACCTGCCCTTTTCGCTAAGTAAAATATTTTTTGAAACTTCTTCCTTCCCTGAATTTTTTCACACTTTTCTACTGCGAAACAAATTGGAATATACTCCTCAAACATCAGTATCACTTCTTTTTTGTGTATATAAATAGGGGTGAGGTATTATAGGTAAGTTTGGTGAGCGGCATAAAAGTGATTTCATTTTAAGATACTCCTGGCATCTTCTCGACAGTCCTCTGGTGTAAATAATAATATCTCCTCTGGTGTTTTTAACGCACTTATTGATTCAATTTCTCGCGTAATTTCTATTTTACATTCGGGATCAGTGTAAATAGCTTCTTCTTGGTCCTTTGTTTTTGGAGAATATGGTTTATACGCTACCTTTTTTGAAGAAGGGACACGAGAATAATAAAAATCAGTTTCATATCCCTTATCTTTGATAATTGATTTTATCTTTTCCTCTGAGTCTAAAAGTTTAGGAAAATTGTTTAAATCTAATTTGATAGGCTTAAAAAACTGTCTCTTGAAAAATCTATTAGAGAGGTCAGAAAGAATGGGATCTTTACAGCGTTTACCTTCTCTAATAAGAGAAAGAACGTCAAAATCTGCAATATCTAAATACTCTGACAAATCCATTTCATCATTTATTATTGTAGCTTGTTTTTTGTTTAAAGAAATTGCTCCCGAGTTAAAAACTTGTTTAGTTCGAAGAATAATCTTCTCTAATAATTCCTCAGCTGCTACAGTAGAATGGTGCCAATAAACTTGCTTATACATTTGATACCTACAGTTCAAATAGTGTTCTACAGAATTCCATCCTCCATCAGATATGTATATCTCCCCACTTTCGTTTAGTTCAATAGTTTGGATAATTCGTTCTAAATCATATACTCCATGGGGGTTTCCTGTGGTCAAGGAATCTCTAAGCAAATAGTCGAGTCTGTCAGCGTCTATTTGACTTGAAATTAGGTAATGCAAACATGTTGGTATAGAGGCCGAAGTAATTATTCCTGAAATTTCCTTTGGGTCAATCCCC
>JAHJSX010000162.1 GCA_018830205.1 archaeon
TCCTTTGGGATTTTCATGCCCTTGACAAGCCATGCATAAATATGGCGGAGATAGTCGTTTGGCACGTAATTTTTCGGACTCTCAAACGCATGCTGGCCTATCATTACAAATCCCGTATAATGCCTGCCGGTAATGCCGACGTTGTCGGTATCATTAAAGCGCAGACAAAATTGTGGTACAACAAGGGGATTTGCAGGCGGGTCTATCTCACCTGATACGCAGTGCGGCTGGAAGTTGTAAATCGATGCCTGTACAAAATCTGTGTCATCCCTCCATCTTGCAACTACAGGGTATCTATCTATAGGAGTGTAGTCAAACTTCTCAAAAAGCGTGGAAAATTTCTGCCAGGTCTGGATAAAATCCATTTTCTCCTTTGCAGGAGAGTTTCCAATAAAAGTATAGCCTGTTGAGCATTCTGGTTCTCCACAGACATCCCTCTTGCCGAAAGTCCAGAAGAAATTGCTGCATACAGGGCACCTTTTCCTCGTAAACCCTTCTTCCTTCAGTATCTCAAGCGGGTAGTATTTCTCGGGGTCCTTTTGTGCCCTAATGCGAAATTGTTTTTTTATCTCGGCTTCAGACTGCATCGAAAGATGAGTCTGGGGCCGGATAATTTAAGTCTTTCGAATCAACCAAACAGTGCGCCGAGTCCTTCCATGGCCTCTTCTTCGGTTTTTTCTTCTTCTTTCTCTTCCTCTTCAGCTGCCTCTGCAGTTTCTGCTGCTGGGGCGCCTGCTGCTGGGGCTGCCGCTGCCGCGGGGGCAAACGCTGCCTGCTTTATAACCTCTTCAATATTTACATCTTCAAGAGCAGATACCAGCGCCTTCACTCTGGCCTCATTCACCTCTATTCCAGGTGCCTTTAGGACCTTGGTGAGTTCCGCTTCGTTTATCTCTTTGCCTGCAGCGTGCAAAAGCATTGCACCATAAACGTATTCCATGTCGTGTTCACCTCCATTTATCCAAACAGTGCGCCGAGTCCTTCCATAGCCTCTTCTTCGGTTTTTTCTTCCTTTTCTTCTTCGGCTTCCTCGGCCTTATCAGATTTATTTTCCTTTACAGCTTTAACCGACTGTACCGGTTTTGATTTTGCCTCTTTTAGCTCTTCGTCGAGGGCTTCATCGCTGAGATTAGATGCAAGAGCTAACATCTGCAAGTTTGCCTTTGAAAGGATGGCTCCCATTGCCTCTGGCTCAAAGATGTTAGCGTTTATTGCAAGTGAAAGTGCATCCATATGGGCCTTTGAAATTGCCATTGGCGCAGTTTCTTTTGTGATGTATCCTGTGCCCATGGATAGTGATACGGCGTTTCTGAATGCAGTCTGGATATTGGATATGACTTCCGCTTCGTCAACACTCAGTACATCAGGGAGGAATATTGTCCCGCTTTCATAAGCCGCAAGGAGGCCAAGGCCGGTTTCCATTGGCTCAACGCCAAGCTTTCCCAGAAGGTCTGCGAGTTTTGCATTGATTTTTTCTCCTTCTTTTACCACGGTCTTATCTTTTTTAATTGCAATCTTTCCGCCTGCGATAGTAGTGTCTATGCCAAACTGCTGCAGTTCTGCAAGGAATGGTCCTGGCGGGAATGGTGTATTGCCCTTTTTCAGAACTATATCCATTGGCGCTGTGCTGTTTGGTTTTGCAGCAGCAGGAGTTTTGCTTTTATTAAGCATTTTTGTGAGCTTGAATGGGTTCATCTTCGAGAAGATAAATGCGGCCTGACCGTCAATGTGGGTGGCAATCTCTTGGATGCTTTTTTCCTCTTTCCCCGCCTTTTCAAGTGCATGCTCCATCAGGGATTTCTTGGACATCTTTATCAGTACCTCTCCCCGGAGGGATGCCCTGATTCGCTGCATCTGCTTTGCAGGAATACCCGTCATATCGACTATGCCGACTACAGGATACTCCGCAAGGAGGCCCTGAAGTTCTGCCACTTCCTGCTTTTTCCAGTCTGCAACATGCGCTTGTGTCATTTTTATGCTCCTAGTTTTACACTCTGTCCCATCGTTGTCTTTATATAAATACTCTTTATGTTATTTTGCCCCTTCTCAAGCTTTCTATCTAAAAACGTCAGTATGGCATCTATGTTTTCTGTGAGTTTAATGCTATCCATCTCTTCGCTTCCTACAAGAACCTTGATTACTGGCTGGTCTTTTGTTTTTATCTTTATTGTTTTCTTGAGCTTCTCAATTATTGCCAGGACTGGCGCGTTTGGAGGAATGGGTTTTGGCATCTTGCCGCGAGGTCCAAGTACAGGACCAAGAGTTTTACCGACAAGAGGCATCAGGTCAATTTGCGCAACAAAGAAATCGATGTCGTTTGCAATCTTTTTTGCGTCCTTTTTCTTCTTTGCCATCTCTTCAAGCTTCGCTTTCCCTATTATAATATCTGCAACAGACTTTGCCTGCATGGCAAGCTCGCCATCAGCTATAACTCCAACTTTTATTTCTTTCCCTGTACCGTTTGGTAAAAACAATTCATCATCAATCCTGTTTTCAGGCTTTGTCATGTCAAGCTCTTTTAGATTGATTGTAAGGTCAATCCCCTGGGCAAAATTCCTCTTTTTTGAATTCTTTTTCGCCTCTTCGACGGCCTTCGTCACTGTATCTTGATTAATATCCAAATTAGCCAACTTTACTCACCTAAATTTATCATCATGTGCGCCGGATGCGATTTCTGTCTGCACGTCTTTTGCCTTTTTTCCTTCAACTGTAATGCCCATGGATACACAGACTCCTAAAACTTCCTTGACACCTGCTTTTGTGTCCTTGGCGAGCATGTCATCACGCTTCATGCCTGCGATTTTTATGGCGCCTTCCATGCTGAGGTCGCCGGCAGTTTCTTCTCTTGCGGCCCCCGAGCCTTTTTCTATTCCAATCTCCTTTTTTATAAGCGCGCTTACAGGCGGGTTTCCGACCTCAATCTCAAATGCCTTAGTCGATGTATCGACTATGACCTTTACTGGCACTGCCATGCCGTCATAACTCTTTGTCTTCTCGTTTATTGCGGCGATTACCTTGTCTATTTTTATTCCAAGCGGCCCAAGAGCGGGTCCAAGCGGGGGTCCGGCGCTCGCCTTTCCACCTTCAACCATGACATCAATCGATTCTTTCATCTTTTTCTCCTTCTTTTTGCAGGACTTTTATGCTGTCTCCTCTGACAGTCACAGGGATTGGCACGGTCGCCTCGAATAGTTCAACAGTAATTTCCTCTTTTTTAACATCCACCCTCACAACCTTTGCTTTCTCACCCTTGAAGGGGCCCGATATAAGCTCCA
>JAHJSX010000163.1 GCA_018830205.1 archaeon
AGTTTGGTTTGCAAATCTGCACTGGTTTCTGACACTTTACCCAGGTTATCATAAAGGGTAACTATCTTTGAAGTGCGATTCGAAAGAAGCCCCCTTGTACTTTTTATCTGGTCTATTGAAACCTTGGTGGATATGCAGCTTGGATTTAAGGTTTGGTTTAGACATGTTGTATTGTAAATCGATTCAAGGCTTGCCTGAAGTTCCAAAAGGGCCTCGTCGGTGGAGTTTATATTCTCGACAACAATTCCAAGCTGGTCACGAAGCTCTGTAGAATCGCTGTTTATGGAACCCACCGTATCATTTAGTTCTGAGATTTCGGCCCTCGTCGTATTTAGCTCAATGCGCGTCTGATTCAGCTCTGATTTCATATCATCGAGCGTCTTCTTCATCTCCAGGACCGAGGCGTTTAAGCCCTCAACGTCCAGCAAATCTAGCGAGTCCTTGATTTCCCCTGCGTCGCTGTTGATGGTAATTATGTTGTCCCTTACGCTTTTGACTTCGTTCCCAAGTGGCGCGAGGCGGGCCTCCATCGCTGATAAACTGGTCCAGAGTTTTTCGATAAATTCAAGGGTAATCTCAAATGACATCCTTTCTGTCGCTATGATAAAAACCGTTGAGACGACCGGGGCCACCTGCAGCTTTGAGTTGTCAATGTAAAGCTTGAGCGTATCGGTCTCATTTACGGGCAGCACTATGCCTGCACTGTACTTTCCGGCCCTAACCTTCTCTTCCATCTCTTGTGGAGAGAGTGCTTCTTCCTGGGTAAGGGAAAACATGTCTTCCTGCAGGATGCTCCTTACTATTTCCTGGCCAAATAGTGTCTCAGTTCCTGTGATTCCAAGTGTCACTCCCTTAAGGCCCACTTTCGGGGCGCCAGAGAAAACAGACCCAATGATAAGCATTATTAGTACAGGACACAGTATTATCAAAAGCAGGGTCTTTTTTTGCCTCCTGTAGATTTTGAGGTCCTTCCAGATTATTGAAAGCATCCTCATTTCCATTCTTCTCCTGTTGCGTGGATGAAGACATCCTTTAGGTTTGGCTTTGATGCAGTAATGTCCACAACGGTCTCATTTGCCTCTCTGAAAATTTCAAGGACTTTTGGCAAAATGCTCTGGAAATCGCTGGAAGATATCGTGAGTGCATCTTCTGTTTCCTCAACGGAGGCTATTTTTTCAATTTTTTCTGCGAGTGCGTGGTATTCCCCGGGCGTGCTTTTTATGAGGATTTTTTCGACCCCGACCTTCGCTTTTAATTCGCCTGGAGTCCCCTCCTCGACTATTTTTCCCCGGTTTACGATTACAATCCTGTGGCACAGCTCATCTGCCTCCATCATATCATGGGTCGTTATCAGGACTGTGACCCCATCGCTGTTAACCTTCTTTATGGTCTCCCGGAGCGCCATCGCGGAAACCGGGTCAAGGCCGACGCTTGGCTCATCCAGTATCAATACTTCCGGCTTGTGAATCAATGCGCAGGCGACGTTAAGTCTGGTCTTCATCCCCCCCGACAGGTCTTTTGACTTTTTGTCTTTTTTGTCCAAAAGCCGCAGGAGGTTTAATATCTCGTGGGCTTTTCTTTTGATTTCAACCCTTGGCATGGAGTAAAGCGAGCCAAAATAAATCAGGTTTTCCATAACTGTGAGGTCCTCGTAGAAGCTCTTTTCCTGGGGAACCACCCCTATTATCGAAAGCACATCTTTTCGGTCGCCTGCGACGTCTAGGCCGGATATCAATGCAGTTCCGCTTGTTGGCCTAAGAGCACATGTCAATATGTTAATAAGTGTGGACTTTCCGGCGCCGTTTGGGCCAAGAAGCCCAAAAATCATGCCTTTCTCCACGGTTAGGTTTACCCCATCCACTGCAGTGAACTCACCGAAGGTTTTAACCAGTTCCTTTGTCTCGATGACGTACATAGGGAATAACTTATGCACTTTTGAGTTTAAATAATAAGCGAAATAATATTATATCGTTAACGTTTGCGAGGTAGGCATGGCGTTAAAGATTGCGGTTGCAGGGAAGGGTGGAGCCGGAAAGACCACGCTGGCAGGGGGCCTCGCGCTTTACTTCTCAAAACATCACGACGTAATTGCGGTTGATTCTGACCCTTCGATGAACCTGCACAGCGCCCTTGGCATGGAAAACCCGAGGCCAATCACAGAGCTAAAAGAACTTATTGAAGAGAGGGCCGTGGTCGCTCCGGGGATTTTCAATATAAACCCGAAGGTCGACGACATTCCTGAAACGCATTCGTCCTCGAGAGAGAATCTGAAGCTTCTGGTCATGGGCACCGTGAAGAAGGGCGGAGAGGGATGCATGTGCCCTGAAAACACGTTTCTATCTGCGCTTCTTAGGCACCTGGTGCTGAGGCGGGATGAGGTCTTGATACTCGACACAGAGGCAGGGGTCGAGCATTTTGGCAGGAAAACCGCGGAGGGCTTCGACGTCATGCTAATACTTTGCGAACCAAGCGTAAAGGCCATAGACACGGCGAACCGTGTCTATACCCTCTCAAAAGAAATCGGGATAAAGAGGGCATATGCAGTGCCCAACAAAATAGCTACAGATGAACAGTTGGAACTAGTAAAAAATAAGCTTGACTTTGAGGTTCTATACCCCATCCCCTATGATGAGGAGGTTGTAAAAGCCGATATGCTGGGCGTGCCCTTGGCAGACCGGCTTCCTTCCCCAACCGCGCTAAAAAGCATTGAAGATATTGGAAAATTTGTGGAAAAGATTTAGACAGAAATCGTGTCCATTACTTTTTTCCACTTGTTGCCTTCCATCTGCATGACCCAGACTTTCTTGACCTTCGAGTTGGATTTTGCAAGTGATAAAACATCGTCTTTGGAAGGTTTGCTGTCTGTTTTCTTAAGAGTAACGAATCTCTTTGCTTCTACGCCTTTCATTTCCTTGCCTTTTATCTTGACGGGTCTCCCCAAATATTCTAGTCCATTTACATAATACATTTATTGCGACCTCCTGTGTATTTTCTAGGACGGGAGGGGTATAAAAATGTTTTGGTGTTGGTGGGGGTTCTGATATTGCTTTTTATTGCGATACTTCATAAGTATGTTTTTGTAAGTGAAGAAACAAAGAGGTAGGTTATGAAGAGGCCGCACATTTTGCTAAACGCGGGTATGACGCTTGATGGAAAGATTGCATCTATTACCAGGAATACAGAAATTTCGTGCAAGGAGGACCTTGAACGAGTCCACGAAATAAGAAAAAAAATGGACGCAATCATGGTTGGCATAGGCACCATACTCGACGACGACCCGCGCCTTACAGTCCACAAGATTCCCGGCAAAAAGGAGGACAACCCGCTTCGGGTCGTTGTTGACAGCCGTGGGCGGACGCCGCTTGACGCCAGGGTATTAAATGATGATGCCAGGACCATAATCGCTGTTTCCAGGGCAGCGTCCCTTGAAAAAATAGAAAAAATAAAGGAGATGGCCGAAGTCGTTGTCTGTGGAGAAAATAAAGTTGACCTCGGGTGCCTTATGGATGAGCTTTACAAAAAAGGCGTGAAGACCCTCCTTCTGGAAGGGGGGGCGACGCTTAACTGGGGGATGTTTAAAGAGGATCTGGTTGACGAGGTTCATGTTGCCATATCTCCCACTGTTGTGGGGGGGAAAGACGCCCTGAGCCTTGTTGAAGGAGATGGATTTGAGAAAATTAAAGAAGGTGTTGCGCTAAAACTCAAAAAGCATTATACCCTTGGAAGTGACCTCATTCTCGAATACGAGGTCAAAAGATGATTACCATTATCGGCACAGCGCATATATCCAAAGACAGTGTGGATGAGGTAAGGGAAAAGATTAACCAGCTTCGACCGGATGTTGTCGCGGTCGAGCTTTGCGAACCCAGGTACAAGGGACTCACCGAGCAACGCGACATCCCTATTTTGGACCTCATAAAAGACAAGAACTCGATGTTTGTAATCACAAATATCCTGCTATCGCTTTTGCAGCGGCGGCTCGGGGAAGAGGTCGGCATCAAGCCAGGACGTGAAATGCTCACTGCAATAGACACAGCAAAAGAAATCGGCACGAACTTCGCTCTTGTTGACAGAGACATAGGAATCACGCTCAAAAGGGCGCTTTCCAAAATGGGCTTCTTTGAGAAGCTGCGTGCGGTAAAAGAGCTGGTATTTGCATTTGACGTGTCAACAGAAGACCTAAAAACTGAAGTTGAGGAGCTAAAGCGTGATGAGAAGATCACAGACGTTTTAAAGCTTCTGGAAAACGTGTCCCCGAATCTCTTCCAGGTTATGGTGCGTGAGAGGGACGCATACATGGCCAAAAAACTCCTTGAGCTTCAAGAGAAACACGTTAACGTTGTGGCGGTGGTTGGTGCCGGGCACAAAAGGGGCATTGAAGGGTTTCTAAGTACCCCAGAAAAAATTCCTCCAATGAGCGAGTTGACGTATGTACCGGAAAAACGCATCAGCGTCACAAAAACTCTAAAATACGGGATTCCTGCCTTGATAATCGGCATATTTGCAATGGCCTTCTACCAGGGTGTGTCCCTTGAAAAACCTCTCCTGCAATGGGTTTTATACAACTCGATTCCAACCTTTCTTCTTGTGCTTCTTGTCGGCGGCAGCATTGTATCGGCTGTTGTGGGAATGATAGCCGCGCCTTTTACGTCACTTAATCCCATGATTGCGGCAGGGTGGTTTGCAGGGGTTGCAGAGATGAAAGTAAGGAAGGTTACTGTTGGCGATGTCTCAACTGCCTTCAAGACTACAAGCTTTAGGGAACTCAGAAAGAACAATGCCTTCAAGGTGGTGCTGGTAACCGCGTTTGCAAATATTGGGAGCTCTATAGGCACACTCGTATTCATTCCAAACGTCCTGGTGCCGCTTGTAAAAAGTATGTTCGGATGATACTCGTGAGAATCGCAAGCTTTTTTAAATTTTACATCCTGCTCGTGGCACTGCTTTTCATAATCTACTCGTCTTTCGACCTCGGTACAGGAAGAGAGATACTCCTTTTTATCGGGGCCACCATGTTCTCGCCCTATCTGTTTAAAGAAGCCCTGAGGGTAAAAGGCGTTAAAAAAGGTGACACTGTACTTGTATCATTTAGGAAAGATGGGCCCTTTGGCGAGTTTGTACAGAAGGTTCCAGGTAGAGCCCTCTCAGGCGGCAGGCGCGGCGGCACCATAGAGGTTGAATACGGAGGCACTATTGCAAAAGGAGAAATACTTGGCTACGGGGGAATTATATTTCCTCCTGAAGTGAACCTTCTATATTACGAAGAAGAGACACTGAAAAAGGAGATAAGATGAGATTCACAGCGCAGGAAATCAAGGAACTTGTGATATCTGCAGTCGTAATTGGCTACATATTCGCATGGTATTTTGCAGGAGGCATCCCAGGAATCGGCCACATTTCAATGG
This sequence comes from archaeon, assembly GCA_018830205.1. Lineage (GTDB taxonomy): Archaea > Hydrothermarchaeota > Hydrothermarchaeia > Hydrothermarchaeales > Hydrothermarchaeaceae > JAHJSX01. The sequence goes on from JAHJSX010000163.1 coordinate 5,406, forward strand.
CCCTGGTAGGGGTTGGTGCTGCGTTCATTTTCCACGAACTAGCCCATAAATACACAGCCCAAAAATACGGATGCTGGGCAGAATACCGCATGTGGGAGACCGGGCTCGTTATCGCTTTCTTTTCTGTAATCGTGCTTGGACTTGTGTTCGCAGCGCCCGGTGCCGTCTACATAAGCCCGGGAAGTTACGGCATCACAAGAAGGCAAAACGGGATAATATCTGTCTCAGGCGCCGTGGCAAACCTGGCACTTGCAGTCATATTTCTTGCCATTGGGTTCAGATTCGGAGTCATAATAAACGCATGGCTCGCTCTCTTCAACATGCTCCCCTTCCCGCCACTTGACGGCTCCAAGGTCAGGGCGTGGGACACAAAAGTCTGGATTGGTGTGATTTTGGCCGCGCTTTTGATGATGAATCTTGCGTGAAGAGTTACTCACTTATAAAGCGACCCGGCCGTTGCATCCATGGCCACGACAAGCGGTCCAAAGTCCTCCACCAGAAGTTGCCATACTGCCTCTGCCATGCCAAGGTCTTCCCAAAGAACGGCTTTTACTTCTTTTATGCCCCGCGCTGCAAGTGCGCCGGCACCTCCTGTAAAGGCAAGGTATGCACAGCCAAACTCCTCAAAAACCTTGCCTGACTCCCTACTCATCCCTCCTTTGCCAATGAAAATACGTGTTCCAAACTTCTCTGCCATTGTGCGTGTGTAATCGTTTAGTCTTGCGCTCGTGGTTGGTCCAGCCGATACTACCTTCGAGCCATTTTTCACAAGCGGCCCGCAGTGGTAAACCGTATGCGCCGGTGCAGGAACTTCTCCGTTTTCAGCAGCCCGCCTGCTCGCCCTGTCGCGCATGGTGATGAGTTCGCCCGACAATGTAACGATGTCACCAAGCTTCAAATCCCTTGCATCCTTTAGCGGAAGCTCGATGTTCATATCTAAAACCTCATCGTATGATGGCGGTGGGCCCAGCACTGGATATTTACCGCGACAGGGAGGGACGCCGTATGGCATGCCGCATATTCAACGTTCACTGCAAGCGCTGTTGTCAGACCCCCAAGGCCCATGGGCCCGATTCCAAGCTCGTTTATTTCTTTTAGTAGTTCGTCCTCCAATTTTGCGTATGCTTCTTCGGGGTTTCTTGAATCAAGCGTCCTCAAAAGCGCCCTTTTTGCAAGCATGGCGCTTGTGTCCATCGCCCCGCCGATGCCAACGCCCACTATTATTGGCGGGCACGGCTTTCCGCCTGCTTTTTTTACAGTATCAAGCACGAAATCCTTTACGCCGTCAGAAGGCTTAAGCATCCCTGCAGCGCTTGCATTCTCAGAGCCCGCGCCCTTTGGCATGTAAGTGATGTAGGTATGTCCGTCGTCGGATGTGCTCCAGTGTATCTGGGGAATCCCTGCTCCCGTATTATCACCAGAGTTTTCCCTTGATAGCGGGTCAACGACATTAAATCTAAACAAAATAAATTTCAT
>JAHJSX010000164.1 GCA_018830205.1 archaeon
GAAACCTGCCGCGTCTGCAACAAGGACCTCGCCGCCCCAGATGGCGCCGTCTGTGCCGTAGCCTACTCCGTCAGTAGATATGCAGACGATGTCCAATGCGTTGTGCTCGGCCAAAAGCGACACAGCATGCGCGTGGTGGTGCTGGCATTCCACAAGACTTGCCCCGAATTTTTCTGCCATCTCCCTGCCGAGCCGTGATGTATTGAAGCTCGGGTGCAAATCGACTGCCACCACATCGATTGTCTCTACCCCTGTGAGCTCCATGAGGTTTTGCACTGCCTTCTCAAGATATTCCAGGGTTTCAATCTTTGTGGTGTTTCCTATGTACTGGGTTATGTAGGCACTGGGCCCCTTGAGCAGGCAGGCCGCGACCTCGAGCTCCCCTCCAAGGGCCAGGATGTTTTTGTTGTTTTCAAATGGCACTTCGATATGTTTTGGGACGTATCCCCGAGAGCGGCGGAGGAACGTGGCGGTGCCGTCTATCATTTTTATGACAGAGTCGTCGCAGCGGTTTTTGATTTGCCTATCGTGGATTAGTGAATAGTCGGCCCCGAGCGCAAGAATCTCGCTGTTTTCCACTGCCATCGGCAGACCCGGCAGATTGGCCGAGGTCATCACAAATGCCGGCTCCGATGAATAATGGAATAGAAGGTGGTGGATGCCAGAGTATGGCAGCACCACCCCTACGTTGTGAAGTCCCGGTGCAATGTAGTTTGAAATTATTTTTTTCTTTCGAAGGACTACAATGGGCCTCTGGAATGACGTTAGCAGCCCCTCTTCTGCGCCGCTTACCTGGGCGAGCGACTTTGCAGCATCTATGTCGCGCGCCATTATCGCGAAGGGCTTTTGCTCCCGCCCTAGAATCCTGCGGATTCTAAGAATTGAATCGTCCTTTGTGGTTCGTGTGGCAAGATGTGTGCCGCCTACTCCCTTGATTGCCACTATTTTACCACTGTCAAGGGCCTCTGCCGCTTCTTTTATCGGGTCTTTTGTAGAAATGGGTTCTCTCGCCCGATAAAGCGTATATTTCGGGCCACATAAAGGGCAGCATGTGGGCTCGGCATGGAACCTGCGGTCCACGGGCGTAAGGTATTCCTTCTCACAGGCCTCGCACATCGCAAACTCGCGCATTGTCGTCTGGGCCCGGTCATACGGGAGCGCCTCGATTATAGTGAAACGAGGCCCGCAGTCCGTGCAAACCGTGAAGGGGTAAAGGTGCCTGCGGCTGCCGCTATCAAAAATCTCGCCGGCACACGCATCGCAAATGCAGACATCTGGCGGTATGTCGGAGCCGCTCTCACCCTTTCCAACGCTTTCCAGAATTACAAAATCATCAAAATTTTGACTCTCCTGTGGGCTTATATCAATTGAAAAGATCTCGGCAAGCGGCGGATGCCCTTTTTTTATTTTTTCTATGAAATCTTCTGCTTTGATTTTTTCGCTGTCAATGAAAATCTCGACGCTGTTGCCGACGTTCCTGACGTATCCACTGGCCCCACTTTCTCTGGCAACCCTATAAACAAACGGACGAAAGCCCACGCCCTGGACGATCCCTTTCACACTGGCCCTATATGCCATAGTATTTGCTGTTCTGGCTAGTATATGAAATTTTAGCAAGTTATATAAAACGGCCCGCCCAATCTTGAACCATGAAAATTACACTTGGACACGGCGGCGGCGGAGAGCTTATGGGGGAGCTAATATCGAAGGTCATACTTGCAAACACCACCTTCAGGAAGGTCGGAGCGGTCGGCCTAGAGGCGCTTGACGACGGTGCGAGTATTACTGTTGGGGGGAAAGAGATAGTACTCACCACGGATGCCCACACGGTCACACCCTTATTTTTCCCCGGAGGAGATATCGGAAGGCTTGCTGTCTGCGGCACCGTCAATGATATCGCCATGATGGGTGCAAGGCCGGTTGCGCTTGCAAGCGCCTTTGTCATCGAGGAGGGATTTGACACGGAGGATTTAGAGCGTATTGTCAAATCCATGGACGCGGCTGCAAAAGAGAGCGGGGTCTCGATAATTGCAGGAGATTTGAAGGTCATGGAAAGGGGCGCAATCGATAAAATCGTAATCACGACGACTGGCGTGGGAATAGCCGATGAGGTGGTCCGAGACGCAAATCTAAAGGTGGGCGATAAAATCATCCTCACAGGCACGGTGGGCGACCACGGGATTGCGCTAATGTCTTTCCGCGAGGGTTTTGGGTTTGAGACCACGCTGAAATCAGACGTTGCGCCTCTTTGGGGGATGATAAAGCTGGCACTGGAAGCAGGAGGCATCTCAGCAATGAAGGACCCAACACGAGGGGGTCTTGCAGCAGCGCTTAATGACTGGGCAAAGAAGAACAACCTTGGAATTCTCGCCCAAGAGGCTCGAATTCCTCTCAAAAAAGAAGTTGTCGCGGCCTCGGAAATGCTCGGCCTTGACCCGTATCAGGTGGCAAATGAAGGTAAGGCCATTATTGCAGTGAGTGCTGACAAAGCGGATGAGGTCCTGAAAATAATAAAATCAACAGAACTTGGCAAAGACGCGCAGATAATCGGGGAGGTTACAAAAGAGCGACCATGTAAGGTCATTCTTGAGACCATTGTCGGAGGGAAAAGGATAATGGAGCCGCCAATTGGTGACCCGGTGCCGAGGGTTTGCTGAGCTTAGTCCTCCACATCGGCCGTGATATTTCTTACATCGATGTCATTGCCCTCTAGAATTTCAATTGACACTCCCTCGCACTCTGGACAATGAATGTGTGCTATATGGTCGTGGTCGTGTTTCATTGCAACCTTCACACCACCGGAATACCCGCAACTCTGGCACCTAATTTTTCCTTTTTTTATCTTAACTTTTAATTTCGCTCCCTCTACAATGGTATCTTTCGCGGCCATCTCGAAGACCTGGCGCATCTGCTCCGGCGATATTTTGTGAAGCTCCCCAAGCTCGATTTCCACTTCTTTTACGCCGTTTACTTTGCGGCCCTCAAGCGACTTTATGACAACCTCGACAATCTCCATTGCCATTCCAAGCTCGTGCATCTAGTCCCTCCCGTACCTGTATGCGATGGAGCAGGTTCCCTCGTTTGACACCATGCAGGGGCCCCGGGGCCTCTGCGGCGTGCAGGCTTTGGCGAACATTGTGCAGTCCTTGGGGTAGAGCTTGCCCACGATTACAAGGTGGCAGCTGCATTTTGGGTCAAGTTCCTGCACCTTTCCGATGTCGATGTCGTATTTTTTGTTGGCGTCATAATCGCTGTATTCCTCGCGGATGTGTAAAGCAGAGTCAGGAATCCTCCCAATACCTCTCCAGTTATCACCGACGGTCTCGAAGGCCCTGTCCATCGCAGCAAGGGCTTTTGGGTTTCCCTCTTCTGTTACAAGGCGAGTGTACTCGTTCTCAACCTTATAATCCTTGTCCCTAATCTGCTTGATGAGCATGAGGATTGACATAAGGACATCTGTTGGCTCAAAACCTGCAACGACTGTCGGCATCTGGTAGGTCCGGGGGAATAGCTCGTAAGGTTTTGTCCCGATGATGGTGGAAACATGGCCCGGTGCGATGAACCCGTCGAACCGGTGCTCCCCGACGCCCACCATGAATTCCATTGCCGGAGGGATTGTACGGTGGACCACAAGCGATGAAAAGTTTTTGGGAGGTTCGCTTAAAATTACGCTTGCTGTTGTTGGCGCCGTGGTCTCAAATCCTGTTGCAAAGAACACGACATCTTTGTCCGGGTGATTCTTTGCAAGGTCGACTGCATCAGCCGGCCCGTAGACTATCTTGACAAGCGCGCCATTCGCCCTTGCCTCAGCAAGGGAAGAAGAGCTTCCCGGCACACGGACAACATCCCCGAACGTCGCTAATATGACGCCTTCATTTGCTAGTTTTATAGCTTTGTCAAGCTCGGCTGCAGGCGTGATGCAGACAGGACACCCCGGCCCAGCCACAACCTCGACGTTCTCTGGAAGCATCGAGCGCAGACCGTGGCGTGTTATGCTGTATTCGTGTGTGCCGCAGATGTGGCAGAAGCGGAATTTTTTGCCGGATGCCAGCTTTTTTATGTTCTCCACAATTTTCTCGGCAAGAAGCCGGTCTTTAAAGTCAGCCACAATTATTCCTCATCCAGAATCTTTTTCCAGAGCGCAAGTGTCTCCTGAGCATCCTCACGGTCAAGCTTCTGGATTGCAAACCCCACGTGGACGACCACGTAGTCCCCGACCTTGACATCTTCCAGAAAGTCGATGTTTGCCTTCCTTTTGACCCCGCCGTAATCTATCGTGGCTATGCTCCCTTCAATCTCCAAAACCTCGGCCGGTACAGCAACGCACATGATATACTCATTTAAAGTTTAAACGTCTTAAGCTTTTTTGGGTTTTTTCTATTTGGAGCTGTATTGGATAAATGTACACAGCGCATACAAAATCACAAAGTATAAATGTTAGGTGAGTCTATTATTGATGCAGAGGGACAACCAGCGGGACTGGGAGATTTCGATATTGATATAAGGAGGTGTTAATATCACCGAAATTAATAGAAGGGACTTCTTAAAACTGACCGGCGCAGTAGGGGCGGGAGCTTTTTTGGAGCTTTACAAGCCTCTTGTTTCCGACGTTTTTGCGCAGGCCGCATCAAGCGGCGTAAAACTCATGTGGCTGCAGGGGCAGACCGACACAGGATGTTCAATTTCGCTTTTGCAGGGGGACCATCCAGACATCTATGATGCTATTTTGAAGCTAAGCGTGAACATCGCCTACCATCCAACAATCATGGTGCCTGCCGGTGAGGCAGCGAGCAAGGTGCTGCATGACATGATTACAACGGACGCACCGGATGTTGTTGTTGTCGAGGGTTCCATTCCAACAGGCGATAAAAAGCACGCCTGCATGATTGGAAGTTACCAGGGTGAGGAATACATCCTTGAGGATTATCTAAAGGCGCTTGCCCCAAGGGTCAAGACCGGGATAATTGCCGCAGTTGGCTCGTGCGCCACCCACGGTGGGATACCAGGGGCAGACCCCAACCCCACCAACGCGAAGGGTGTTGCAGATGTCGTGGGAGATATGGCGACTGTAGTCAACCTGCCAGGATGCCCGCCCCAGGGAGAACAGATACTCCTTACGCTTGCAGCAGTAATCCTTGGAATAACTCCTGAACTTGACGGGCAAAACAGGCCAAAGGTCTTTTACGGCAAGCTTCTCCACGACCAGTGCCCGCTCCGTGGCTACTATGATGAAGGTCAATTTGCCC
>JAHJSX010000165.1 GCA_018830205.1 archaeon
GATGGGAGGGCTCAGGTAATTAGGGCAATTTTCGGCCCTCGCAAAAGTATTTATATTGCCCCGGCATAAGCGAATTATATCAGGTAGTAATTATGAGACGGTCAAAAGGTTTCAAAAGCGGAACACGGTACAAGCTGAAAAAAGACATCAGGGCCAAAGGCAAAAGGCCCATTGCAAAGATGCTTGCACAGTTTGAAGAAGGCACCAAGGTGCACATAGTAATTGACCCAAGCGTTCAGAAGGGAATGCCCTTTCCAAGGTTCCATGGAAAGACCGGCACAGTAGTTGAAAAAAGAGGGCGTTCGTATCTTGTCGAGGTATCTGAAAATGATGCAAAAAAGACTGTTATCTGTGCGCCAGCCCATCTTAGTCCACAGGAGTCAAAACAATGATAGCAAAGTCCCTTATAGAGGAAAAGCCAGTAAGCAATTCGGAAGCCAAGGCAGTACTTGACAAACTTTCAAAGACTGGTAAAGAACTGAATTACGAACAGCGAATTGCAGCCGAGTATCTCGCCAAGTTTCCTGGCCTCAGCATAACAAAGTCAAAGAAGTTGATTGAAGAGCTTTTGGAGCTAAACCAGAAAATCAAACCAGACCTTGCAGTAAAGATTGCTGATCTCCTGCCAAAGGATGAAGAGGATGTCAGGGCAATATTTACAAAAGAAAGATTCACCCTCACAAAAGAGGAAATCAAAGCAATTTTGGAGTTAGTACAAAAGTAAGGGGGTAAGTACCTGTGGGCATGGAGGAATACGCTATAGTTTTAGATTATCTTCCTCAGGGACACCATTCGGGAGATAAACCTGTTTATAAAAGAGAGCCCGTAGCATATGCAATGGGTGAAGAATTTTTAACGCTCATTGAGCTTGTTCCAAGGAAGGGGGTGAGTCTTGCGCCGCATGAGCGGGTGTACATCGGGAAAGACGAACGCGACAAGATTGAATATATCAAAAAAAGAGCCGAATATGATGATTTGACATCAGCTGCAAAATCTGAGCTCCCATACGCAGTGGATGAGGTTGTAACAAAAAACGAGGCCAGATTCATTGAATTTTTCAATGAATCGCAGGCAGTAAGTACAAGGCTTCACAGGCTCGAACTGCTCCCGGGAATCGGGAAAAAATTGATGTGGGAGATTATAACCGAAAGGAAAGAACCATTCAAATCATTTGAGGATATTTCCAAGCGTATAAAATCCCTGCCCGACCCAAAAAAGTTGGTAGTAAAACGGATACTTTCTGAGATGGAGGGCGGAGAAAGAAAACTCGGAAAAGGCAAATACAAAATATTTGTTGCCCCCCCACCATCGAGGGGCCCCAGGTGAGTCTTTTAGATGAAACAAGACTCATACTAAAAAAGCACGCTATAAAACCAAACAAACGACTTGGCCAGAACTTTACAATTGATAAAGACGTGCTTTTGAGGGAAATCACATATGCAGACATAAAAAAGTCTGATAAGATTCTGGAAATTGGGCCGGGCGTCGGCACCCTTACAGAACTTTTGGCAAAACATGCAGGAACTGTATATGCGGTAGAGGCAGATGCCCGGATGGTTGATATTTTGCGTGAGAGGGCATGGAAAAACGTCAAAATAATCAAGGGTGATGTTTTAAAAGTCAAGCTTCCAGAGTTCAATAAGGTTGTTTCCAATATCCCGTATTCCATCTCATCACCGCTTACGTTCCGCCTTCTCGCATGCGATTTCAAGATGGCAATCATTACCTACCAAAAAGAGTTTGCACAGAGGATGGTGGCAAAACCAGGGGGGAAAAATTATTCACGCCTGAGCGTTGCGACTTATTACCATGCCGATGCAGAAATATTGGAGACCTTGACACCTGAGGCATTTTTTCCTCCTCCGGAAGTGGATTCGGCAGTTGTCAAGCTAACCCCAAAGAAAAGAAAACCATTCAAAGTGAACGAATCACTCTTTTTCGATTTGCTAAGGGGCCTGTTCTCACACAAGAAAAAGACCCTGAAGAAGGCATTATTCTTTACCCTTTCTGATGTTTTTGATATAGAGGGCAAAGAAAAAAGAAAAGAAATCCTGGATACATTTGATGAAAATCTAGCAAAAAGACGTGTGTTTACGTTGTCTCCCCGGGAACTTGCAGAGATTTGCAATGAACTGGAGGGAAAGTTATGATTTACAAGGGCGCAGAGTTTGAGTTCTGCCCAGACGTTTATGAGCCAAGTGACGATTCTTTTCTTCTCGGGGATAATATCAAGGTAAAAAGGGGTGAAAGGGTCCTTGATATGGGCACCGGGTGCGGCATCCAGGGTATAATAGCATCAAAGATGGGAGGTGTTGTCGCTTCCTCCGACATAAGCGATGCGGCCCTCAAATGCGCAGGAAAAAACGCAAAGTTAAATTCGGCGAATATGACTTTTGCAAAAAGTGACTTATTTCGTGACATCAAGGGAGAATTTGACCTAGTAATGTTCAACCCGCCTTATCTTCCAGCCGAACCAGGGACCCTAGACGATATGGCAGAACGGTCGCTTGCTGGAGGCAAAACAGGCAGTGAAATCACTATGCAGTTCCTAAAAGAATTAAAAAATCATCTTTCCCCTGACGGCAGGGCCCTTCTTGTTACATCAACCCTGAGCATTCAAGAATTCTCGCCAGATTTTTTTGCAAAACACGGCCTGCGGAGCAAAATAATCGACAAAAAACCACTATTTTTCGAGAAACTTTACCTTTTTATGCTGCGGTGTTGAATTAAAACACATGGACATCCATACCTACAAGGAGATTTATGACAAGCTTGATAGTTCGAATATTAAGTCAATTTCCCAGGATTTTGAAGTGAGCGGCGATGTCCTCACATGCATTCTTAACCAGAAAATGCTTAGAAGCAACAAGACACTTTACCACAGGGTTGCAAACAATTCGAAGGCCCTTTTAGAGCGGTGGGAGGAAGGAGAACCTTTCGCAACGCTTTCAGCTGAGACAGGACTGTCTCCTGTTTTAATCGCGAGTATACTTCTCAAGCACCGGGGAATGACCCGCAAGGTGGTGCAGAAAATGCTCAAGAACCCCGGAGCCGTTGAGGACAAAAGGCTGAGAAGAGAAATCGCAGAGGTCATAAAAGGGGACAACCTCTTTTCCCCCCGCGCCCACTCATTGCAAACAGAGCGGGCCAGGAAGTGCGAGGAAGGGATAGGCACATGGCTAAAAGAGAAGGATATCACATTCCTTACAGAGGATGAAATAAAAAAATATGCAAGCACAAAGACTCCAGATTTTCTTTTAAAAAGTCCACTTGATATAAATTCCACACGCATAACCTGGATAGAAAGCAAGGGCCTTTTTGGGGATGTCGAAGAACACAGGCGCTACCTAAAAAAGCAGTTTTCGGAATATATCAAGTTCTTTGGAGCTGGCATGGTGGTTTACTGGTATGGTTTTGTGGACCTCCTTCAAGAAGAAAATTCCGAGATACTGGTAAGAGACAGCACATATTTTGGTGTGGACAATGCTGAATATATTCAATGACACTTCTCTATTTTTAGACACTCTGAAAAAGGCCGACTCCCTGACCCGGAAGCGCACGAGTTATGTGACACTTGAGAGGGCCATACTGCTCTCGTGGTGGTGTGATGTAAAAACCTGCAAGTTCTGCCACATGTCGACTCAAAACACAGGCGACCCCGAGAAAGCAAAAAGGAAGCCCTGGAGCATTCTTGCAGAGGCAGAGCTTGTAAAAAGAATCGGCTGGGACGTAGAGTTCCTCTCAAGCGGTTACGGGGCCTACACAAAAGAGGAGTTAAGGGAGCTCACACAAATGATAGCGCACGTGACCGGAAGGCCCCAGTGGCTCAATGTAGGCGTTCCACCGGATGGGCTCCAGTTTGGTTCGGAGGTGGAAGGCATAATAGGTTCGGTCGAGACGGTCGGGCATATTAGAAAAGAGATTTGCCCTGGAAAGCCTCTCCCCCCCATAAAAAAGATGCTAAAGGAGGCAAAGGAAACAGGCCTCAAAACAGGCA
>JAHJSX010000166.1 GCA_018830205.1 archaeon
AGCCCGCACTCCTCGATTATGTACAGATATTTTACACCACTCCCTTCATCAAGCCTATCTATTGTTTCTTTAACTTTTAATTTTTGACTGTCGCTTTCCGGGTCGGGCCCTGCTTTTTCCTCTTTCACTTCAACGTCCCCTCCAAGGTCTTTAATCTTCAATGCGAGTTCGAGCTTTCTTACCGTCTCCCAGTTGGGGTCATCTATTTTAAATACAGATTCAATGCCAATGTACTTCTCGCCCTCATATTCCGCAACCCTGCCGATTACATCAACAATATCGCCCTCCGCCGCTTTTTCAGCCAGCAATACATCCTCATTGAACGCCCTGGTTGTTATTGTATCTGTGGCATCGTCGAGCGTCAACACGGCGTATTTTCCGTCCTCCCTCATAAATCTCGAAACAACGGTCCCGAGCACCCGCACCCTGCCGGCCTCCTCATTTAGCGGTGTCAGTAGGTGGGTGTCCCAGTCGCCCTCTCCTTTTTTTAGCTCGCCTGCTGTAATGTCTTTGATTCTGACCTTCAAAGCGGTGTCTCTTGTGGGCATTTTTAAACGACCTTGTATCTGTCGTTGCGGTTGGGGTCGTATATCTGCCCGTCCTGCTTTAACCTGTTGATGGCGCCTTCCACTTCCTTCTCCGAGATGCCGTCCTTTAATCCCCTCTCCAGGATTTCCGATTTCATCACAGGTGCATTGAACTCGCGTTCAAGCTCCCTGATTATGTCAAGCACATGCGTGAGCCTGTCTCTTTGTGATTTTGTCACGCCCACCATTATCTTGTCTATGTCCACAACTCCTGTCTCCATGTCAAGCCCTGCCTGCTCAAGCGAGAGCTTTACGAGCTTTATGGCGCGCTCTGCGTCCTCCACGGTGGTCTCATTTGAAAACCTCACCCTTGCCGAGGCCCTTGAAAGACGCAGTATCGCCCAGAGCTGCCTTGCAGTAAGTGGGATTGGAATTCCTTCCGCACCCATTGCCTTCGCCCGCATATCAACATAAAAACGCTCTATTTTCTCCCGCGCCTCGACGGTTAGGATGGGGAACACATTCTGCTTTGCATATGCAATGTACTTTCTCAAAATTTCAGGCATGAGCTGCGGCGTCACCTTTTCCGGCGAAATCATGGTGTCAAGAACGTGCTTCGCGACCTTTTCTGTGTCCTCAAGTTCGTCCCTTACAAAGAAAATCAAATCAAACCTTGATAAAAGGGCGGGGGACAGGTTAATCTGCTCGGATATTGGCTTGTATTCATCAAACCTGCCGTACTTTGGGTTTGCTGCAGCCAGTATGGAACATCTGGCGCTGAAAGTTGCAAGCATGCCTGCCTTTGCTATGCTTACGGTCTGCTGCTCCATAGCCTCATGCATTGCACTGCGGTCATTGACCTCCATCTTGTCAAACTCATCAATACAGGCGATGCCCTTGTCCGCCAAAACGAGTGCACCTGCCTCAAGACTCCAGCCGCCATCCCCAAAATCGTCTTTTATTGCGGCAGCTGTTAATCCTGCAGCTGATGTGCCCTTTCCGCTCGTATAAACTCCGCGCGGCGCAAGCGTCTTTGCAACGTACTGCAGGATTTCGGATTTGCCTGTTGCGGGCTCGCCCATGATGATTATGTGGGAATCACCCCTGACCTTCCCTCCATCAGGAAGCTCTATTCTTGGGGACGAGAAAAGCTGGTACATTATTGCCTCTTTGATTTCGTCATACCCGTATATGTGGGGGGCGATGCTGTCCCGGATTTTGTTGTAAATTTCCGGGTCGCGCGAGAGCTTCATAATCTCCTCTTCATCCTCTTTTGAAATCTGGACTTCCTCAAACTCAATCTCCACTTGCTCAATGGAGTTTGCCTCAAGTGACATCTCGAAAACGCGTGACTTCTGGGTTCCGATGTTTTTCATGGCAGCCCTCAGACTGCCGGTTATACCGATCCGGTCGCCAGGGGTAATCTCTCCTGTCAAATCATCCACAACATAGATTGTCAATTGCTTTGGGTGCTCCCCGCCGCGGAGGTCCTCCAATGTTTCCTGTATCAGAAGCTTCTGGGAATCAATGAATGTCGACTCCTGTACAAGCAGCTTGAATGGCCCCTTTTTCTCACAGCTCTCGCAGAGGAATGGTTCCTTGAGCTTGTTGCCGTCCTGCTCGACACGGACTATTGAGCCGCACCGCTGGCACTCGAATGCCCCTACTACCAGTTTTGGCCGCACGTCTGTCGCCTTCCTGACTATCCCATCTACGACCATGAACCTGCCAACGTCTTCGGCCCTTAGGTTTCTTATCATGCGCTTGGTAGACGGGGGAAGATTTTCAAAGCGGATGTTTATCTTAAGCGTCGGAAAATCAACTGGCAGGTCGATGTTTTTTATCGCCTTCTCGGCCATTAAAAGTGTAAAATCAGGATTGGTCAAAAGGCCATCCGCGAGCGTTATATCATATTTTTCGAGCTTGTGGAAATCCACGCTCAGGCTCTTGACTTCCGGGTAGCCTTCTGCAATCTTTAGAATCTCGCTTTTGTAATATGTCCTGAAAAATTTCTCGAAATTTGCCTCTGCTTCTTCAATGTTTGTGCTTCGTGCCAGTGCTTCCATGTCAACCGAACTCATTTCTTTTTACCATATATAACCAGATTGCTATTTGTTTAGGTCTAAGGCGGCTGGAGTACATCGCCCGGTACTGTTCTTTTCCAGTTGTTGGGTCCGCTGGTAACATTTCTCCAATAGAAATAAGGGGGGGTGACAATATCTGCATTGGGCAGGAGCGCAGGAAAAGTAAAAGAAGCCTTTTTCCTATGAAAAGGCTTATTTAGCTTCAAAATAATCTATGATGGTGCAGGAAGTGCATTTATGATGAGAGTGGCTTACCTTTTCGCAATTATGTTAATGGCGGCCAGTTTGGGGTGTACTGGCGGAAAAGAGACCCCTCTTTCTACTAAAGCTGTTGCTACTCCCCCGCCCCTTACGTACACGCCCCCGATGATTGACACAAAAGAAGCAAAAGCCCTCTTTGAAATCAAGTGCTCCCTATGCCACTCGCTTGACCGGCCCACCTCAAAGAAGATGAGCTACGATGGGTGGCTCTCCACAGTTCACAGGATGAAGAGTAATGGTGCCCCCCTAACAGACGAGGAGGCAGAGATTATCGCGGCCTACCTTGCAATAGAATATCCCAAAGAAGAAGTCTAATCAAGCGAAATCCCATACACCTCTTCTACGTTGTCCTTGTGTATTTTTATGAGGTCGTCCTCTTTAAGGATTCCAGCATCCAAAAGCTTCTGGCTCACGCGCGGCACGCTTTTTGGGCCAACGACGGCACCGGGACGTTTGAGGTCATCGATGTAGTCGCTTTCCATGAGGAAACGAGTGCCCTCTTTTAATGCGTTTTTTATATTATCCTCTGAGGCGATGAGCGATGGGAATATGCCTGCTTCTTCTGCTACATTGATTAGCGGGGGTGAATAGTGTTTTATCACCCTCTTTGGGTCAAGTCCTACTTCTTTTGCAAGAGTGCCGAATTCGCGAAGTTGTGCCTCGCCTGCGCTTTCTGTATGGAGCTGGACCGCACAGCCTGTGTCTTTTGCAATCTCGAATGCGTATTTCATGAGTTCGTTTGAGGCATCGAGTATATCGGCGGGCACTTCGTAGTGGGGTCGGCCGACCTCGCCTATTGCGACTGCCTTTTTGTCTTCGATTCTTTTGCCTGCAGCATTTAGTGCGGCCTTTGCAACATCAAGGGCCTTTTTGATGCCCACGCTCTCGCACATCCTTGCAAACTCTGCCGGGTGTATACCGATTACCGGGAATGATGTGACGCCTGTTTTTTCGTTTATTTCGTTTGATAGGTTTATGGTTGAGTCAA
>JAHJSX010000167.1 GCA_018830205.1 archaeon
AAAAGGGCACGATAATCGCAAACATGGAATGCTCCATGATAGTTGAAACTGAAATTGAAAAGGCTGGCGGTAAGGTAGAGCGCGTGCGCGTCGGCGACGTTTTTGTGGCCGAGAAAATCAAGGAGACTGGTGCACTGTTTGCAATGGAGACGAGCGCGCATTACTTCACTCCGGAATTTTATGTTTTCGACGACCCGATAGTAGTCGGCCTGAAGCTTGGGGAAATACTCTCTAAAACAGACCAGAGGCTCTCATCAATGGCAGATGATATACCGAGCTATCCAAAGACCATGAAAAATTTCAAATGCCCGGATGAAATAAAATTCCAGGTGATGGAAAAAATTATTGAGGGATTTAAGGAGAAGGGCTGCAAGCTTGACATGACGGACGGGGCCAAGGTGATTTTCGATGACGGTTGGGCCCTTATGCGGCCCTCTAACACAACACCGCTTATCAGGGCGTCAGTTGAGGCCTTTACAGAAGAAAGACTCACACAGCTTCTGTCAATGGTCGAGGATGAATTCAATACTGCACTGGAGGGCACAAAATGAAGGCAATGATTCTTGCAGCTGGAACGGGGACACGGCTTGAGCCAATAACCACCGGTGTTCAGAAAGTTATGCTCCCGCTTGGCCCAAAGCCTATACTTCACCACTTAATTGACGAGCTTGAAGGCGCTGGAATAAAAGAAATAACGCTGCTCGTCGGGCATCTTGAGGAGCAGATAAAGGAGTACTTTGGAGATGGGTCAAACTTCGGCGTTAAAATCGATTATATAACCCAGAAAGAGCGTCTTGGAACTGCGCATGCCGTGGGACAGGCAGATTTTAAGGAGGACTTTCTCGTATTAAACGGCGACGCCCTCGTTTCAAAAGAGGCCATAAAGGACGTGGTGAATGCACACAGTGGCGCTGCAACGCTTGCTCTTAGAAAAGTCGAAAATCCACAGGATTACGGCGTTGTAGAACTCCATGACGGGAAGGTAACAAAAATCATAGAAAAACCCAAGCGTGCCGAGTCTGATTTGGCAAACATAGGTGTTTATGCGTATTCGCCTGCCATCTTCGATGCAATAAAGAAGACCGAGAAATCCAAAAGAGAGGAGTATGAGATAACCTCCTCCATAGAACTCCTGATAAAAGAGGGAGAGGCAGTAAAAGGGGTTGAAGTCAGTGGTCTGTGGCTTGACATCGGAAGCCCGTGGAACTGGCTCGATGCAAACAAAGAGGTGCTCGGGGGGCTTGAGTCAGACATTAAAGGTACGGTTGAAGAGGGAGCCACTGTCAAAGGAGAGCTTATACTGGGTGAGGGTTCGCTTGTAAAATCAGGCACATATATTGAGGGACCTGTGTCAATCGGGAAAAATACAGTCGTTGGCCCAAACGCCTATCTTCGCGAGTTCACAACAATCGGCAACGACTGCCACATAGGCGCTAGCGTTGAGCTTAAAAATACCATTATCTTGGCTGGCACAAAGGTCCCGCACCTCTCTTATATAGGAGATTCAATAATCGGCATGGGCTGCAACCTTGGAGCTGGAACACTTGTTGGAAACCTCCGCCTTGACAATGAAAACGTCAAGATGAGAATAAAAGGGGAACTTGTTGATTCAGGTATGAGGAAGCTTGGCTGCGTTATTGGAAACAACACCAAGCTTGGGCTGAACGTGATGGTAAACTCAGGGCGAAAGATAGGCAACAATTGTTTTGTTGGTCCCGGGGTTGTTGTCTACAAGGACATCCCTGATGGTTCAAAAACAAGGGTTAAACAGAAACTCGACGAGCGGTAGTATTTTTTAGTCTGCCCGCCACATTCTAGATATGCTTGAGCGCAACGTAGTTTTCAAGGATTTTAGAGATAAAATTCGGGTGGCCCTCGTATATCCAAATATGTACAGGGCCGGTATGTCCAACCTTGGCTTTCAGACGCTTTACCGGCTTTTCAATGATATGGAAAATGTCTACTGCGAGAGGTTTTTCCTGGATTTTGAGCATAGCCTTGAGACAAACTCAAAGCTAAAAGATTTTGATTTGATTGCATTTTCATGGCAGTTTGAGCTCGACGCGATGAATATCCTTGAGATACTTCAAAGAAGCGGCATACCGATTCGTCGTGAGGATAGAAATGTAATGGTGATAGCCGGAGGCCCCTGCACTGTGAACCCCTATCCGCTAAAGAAGTTTATTGACATATTTTTCATCGGCGAGGCAGAGAGAAATCTGCAACAGTTCATGGATAACTTCGTCGCCGGTGCTGGTGTAGAAGAGTTCGCTCGCATTGAAGGACTCTATGTCTCAAAGATTGACAATCCCACAAAGCGCGCCTACATGAAGAACATGGACGACTACTACCCCACGCTCCAGATAATGTCACCCGAGGCCGCATTCGGCGATGCCTTCCTTCTTGAGATTTTGCGCGGGTGTCCAAGGGGATGCAGATTCTGCGTTACAGGTTTTACCACGAGGCCCCGG
>JAHJSX010000168.1 GCA_018830205.1 archaeon
CTATGTGAGTCTTTATGCGCTTTTTGTCTCCTTTATGTATCTTCTTACATTAAGAGATGTCAACGCGGCCATGTTCAGCAACTTCTTCATCGTAGATTCATTTTCAATAATCTTCAAGGCCGTGTTCTTGAGTGTTGCAATACTTGTAACAATCGCGTCACTTGAATTTATAAAAGACGAGCGAAACCAGGGCGAGTACTACTCTCTTTTGCTTTTTGCAACGCTTGGGATGATGATTGTAGCATCCGCGGGTGATTTGATTACAATTTATGTGGGGCTTGAGCTTGCAAGCATTTCGACCTATGCGCTTGTTGCATTCAAGCGGGATGAGAGGTCGATTGAGGCCGCGATGAAGTATTTCATACCAAGCGCGTTTTTCTCCGGGCTAATACTTTTTGGCATCTCGCTTATGTACGGCGCAGTTGGCACTACAAGCCTGCATCCTCCCTACGCTGGACTGATTGGGGCAGAACTAACTCCAATCGCAATGCTTGCGATGGCGTTTCTTTTTGCAGGATTCGGGTTCAAGATGGCAGCAGTGCCGTTCCAGATGTGGGTTGCTGATACATACGAAGGAGCGCCCACCCCGATAAGCGCATTCCTTGCAGCCGGCTCAAAGAAGGTGGCATTTGCCGCGATTTTCAGGATTGTAATGTTTTTCATGCTTGCCTTCAGGATGGAATTCGGCATAATCTTAGGTGTAGTATCCATCATCACCATGACATTCGGGAATGTCGTTGCGCTTTCACAAAAGAACGTAAAGCGAATGCTTGCATACTCAAGCATCGCGCAAGCTGGATACATCCTTGTAGGTCTTGCGGTAGCCACAAAAATGGGGTACGTGGGGCAGCTTGGTCTTGCCTCAAGCATGCTGCATATAGTGGTCCACGCATTCATGAAGGCTGGAGCGTTCATCGGGGTAGCGGCGGTCGCATACATGTTAATCGGCGATAAAATTGATGATTATATCGGGCTTTCAAAGCGTGCGCCGATTACAGCATTCTGCATGCTTGCGTTTCTAGTCTCGCTTACAGGCATCGTTCCATTTGGAGGTTTTGTCAGCAAGTTCCTGCTTTTCGTAGCAGCAGTCAAGGCAGGCGGGTTCATGACACTGCTTGCCATCTCGCTTGCACTAAACAGCA
Source organism: archaeon (assembly GCA_018830205.1). GTDB lineage: Archaea > Hydrothermarchaeota > Hydrothermarchaeia > Hydrothermarchaeales > Hydrothermarchaeaceae > JAHJSX01. Next base: position 1,143 of record JAHJSX010000168.1, read on the forward strand.
CACTTTCCGCATACTACTACGGGCGGTTGATTAAGAATATGTACTTCATGCCGTATGAGTTGGCTGAAAAGGTAAAGGAGCCGCAGGCCTTTTTGATACCCATGGTCATCTGCCTTGTGATACTTGTAATACTTGGTATCTACCCGATGCCCTTCTTCGACTATACAATGGGTGCAGCAGCAACGCTCATGCATTAGTATTAGCGGAGGAGAACCTGCAGGAGTCAAAAAGTAGATGAGTTCCTGCAGGTTCCGATTGGGGAGGAATTAAATATTCCAAGGTGGCACTCATATAAAGCTTTCGATATCATTTACCGGGACCATTTGCTACCTTCTGGCCCTCTTTATTTCCTGCCTCATGACTTCAACGGTTTTCAGCGCATCCCTCTCGCTCACGATAAACCATGTCTCGTTGTAGCTTGACATCATCTCCACCACGTTTAGTCTCTCAAGGGCGAGGATATTTGCGAGGTGTGCGATTACTCCTGGCGTATCTGCTATCTCTTTTGGGCTTTTCACTATCACCGAGGCAAGGCCTTTATTTGAGTTTATTACGGCGCCAGTGAATTTTTCACTGAATTTGTCGATTAGCTTTTCCTCGAGCACTATTGTGAAGGTGTCAATTCCCCTTATCACAATAAGGCCCTCGTCGAGTTCGTGAAGGCCGATTTTAGAGCCGGTTTTACCGGTTGATATTGTGAGGGCACCTACATCGTATTGCAGGCTGACCTCGCTTCCCGAGAGTATTTGGAATATCTTTTCTTTCCCCCTTTTGCCAGACGCAAGTGGATGGCGCCTGACTGCAGATACCACGCTCTGTACGTTGACCTCGCGGCCGAGTTCCCGCTTAATGTCATCTTTGATGTCCCGTGCGAGGGCGCGGCTGTTGACGATTCCCCGCTCCATGTATTCTTCAAGGTAAGGGTATTTTGCAAGGATTTTTCTTGTTGCTTCAGAGATGTTCATAATTATTACAAATATTTCAAATATTTAACATTTGAGTCAAATATGAAATAAAGGTTAAGTACGTGAATCATCTGATTAATTAGAAAATAATTAATGGAAGGTGTAAAATGCCAAAAAGAGAAGATATCAATAAGGTTTTAATAATCGGCTCTGGCCCGATTGTCATCGGCCAGGCCGCAGAATTCGACTATTCAGGTACGCAGGCATGCAAGGCGCTGCGCCAGCTGGGCTATGAGATAGTGCTGGTAAATTCAAATCCTGCAACCATCATGACCGACCCGGGGATGGCGGATGCGACTTATGTGGAACCGCTGACAATCGAGACGATTGAGAAAATCATTGAGAAGGAACGCCCTGACGCTTTGCTGCCAAACCTTGGCGGCCAGAACGGCTTGAATCTCTCATTCGAGCTTTATGAAAAGGGGATTCTTGAAAAGTACGGGGTTCAAATTATTGGAGTCCAGCCCGATGCCATCAAACGCGGGGAAAACAGGACAGCATTCAAAGAGACAATGGACAAGCTTGGCATTGAAATGGCCCGCGGCGAGACAACAACAAGTGTTGAAGGCGCAGAAAAGATAGCGCGTGAGATTGGATACCCTGTCGTGGTCCGCCCAGCTTACACTATGGGCGGTACGGGAGGAGGTTTTGCCTACAACGTCGAGGAGCTGCGTACAATCGCGGCCAGGGGCATCTCGGCCAGCATAATCGGACAAATTCTAATCGAGGAATCTGTTCTTGGCTGGGAGGAACTCGAACTTGAGGTTGTAAGAGACGCAGATAACAACAAAATCACAGTTTGCTTCATAGAGAACATTGATGCCATGGGCGTGCATACTGGCGACAGCTTCTGCTCCGCGCCAATGCTTACAATTGATGAAGAACTCCAGAAGCGCCTGCAGGATTACTCGTATAAAATTGTCGAAGCGATTGGCGTAATCGGCGGCACGAATGTTCAATTTGCCCACGACCCAAAAACAGGCCGCGTCGTGGTAATCGAAATCAACCCACGTACATCACGCTCATCAGCGCTTGCCTCAAAGGCCACAGGATTTCCCATAGCGCTTGTTTCAGCAAAACTTGCAGGTGGCCTCAACATGCGCGACATCCCTTACTGGCGCGATGGGACCCTTGACAAATACACCCCCTCCGGCGACTATGTAGTCATAAAGTTCGCCCGCTGGGCATTTGAGAAGTTCCCTGGTTCAATAGACAAGCTCGGAACACAGATGCGCGCAGTAGGCGAGGCAATGAGCATCGGCAAGAATTACAAGGAGGCTTTCCAGAAGGCCATCCGTTCGCTTGAGATTGGACGCGCTGGACTTGGATTTGCCAAGAACTTCAACGAGCTTTCGCTTGACGAGCTTCGTAAGAAGCTTGCGGAACCCTCATCCGAGCGCCAGTTCATAATGTATGAGGCTCTGAGAAAGGGAATGCCGGTCGATGAAATGTACGAGCTCACCTACATAAAGCCCTACTTTGTCGAGCAGATGAAGGAGCTTGTAAGCCTTGAGGAGGAAGTCCTAAAACACAAAGGGGGAAAGCTCCCCGACGACCTCTTGATACAGGCCAAAAAAGATGGATTTTCTGACAAATACCTCGGCCAGATTCTCGGAGTTCCAGAGACCAAAATCAGAGAGCACCGCCTATCGCTTGGACTAAAACAGGCATGGAATATAGTGCCGGTCAGCGGCGCGGAAGATGCCGCTTATTACTACTCCACCTACAACGCGCCGGATGAAGTGCCCGTATCTGACAAGAAGAAAATCATGATTATCGGCGGCGGCCCCAACCGCATAGGACAGGGCATCGAGTTCGATTACACATGCGTTCACGCAGCATTCACGCTGCGCGACCTTGGATATGAATCCATCATGGTCAACTGCAACCCGGAAACGGTTTCAACTGACTATGACACATCCGACAAGCTGTATTTCGAGCCAATCACTGTCGAGGACGTGCTGAGCATTTACGAGAAAGAAAAGCCAGAGGGCGCAATCGTCCAGTTCGGCGGCCAGACACCGCTAAACATTGCAGCAGAACTAGAAGCAGCCGGTGTTACAATCCTTGGCACCTCTGTCGATAGCATTGACCTTGCAGAAGACCGCGAAAGGTTTGCAGAAGTTATTAAGAAACTTGAAATACCCGAGCCAGAGCACGGCACCGCAACCTCGCTTGAGGAGGCGCTCGTTGTCGCAAACCGCATAGGCTACCCTCTTGTGGTGCGCCCATCATACGTGCTTGGCGGCCGCGGGATGGAAATCGTTTATGATGATGAAATGCTTACAAAATACGTCGAAGGCGCCATAGAAATCACCCCGAAGAAGCCCATGCTCATCGACAGATTTCTTGAGGATGCGCTGGAGTGTGAGGTGGATGCCATATCTGACGGGACAGACGTATACATCCCTTCAATAATGGAACACATTGAGCTTGCAGGCATTCACTCAGGGGACAGCGCATGCGTTATACCTCCTGTGGGAATATCAGACGAGCACATCAAAACCCTCGAAGAATACACAAAAAGGATTGCCAAAGAATTGAAGGTTTTAGGGTTAATCAACATTCAATATGCAATAAAAGACGGGAAAATATACATCATCGAAGCAAACCCCCGTGCGTCGAGAACGGTGCCACTAGTTTCAAAAGTCACAAGTGTATCGATGGCGCGCATAGCAACAGAGATTCTCCTTGGCGCGAAACTAAAAGACATGGACACGCACAAAAGAGAATACCCCCATTTCGGCGTCAAAGAGACAGTATTCCCGTTCAACATGTTCCCTGAAGTTGACCCGGTTCTTGGCCCAGAGATGCGCTCCACGGGCGAGGTCCTGGGACTTGCGGATTCCTTCGAGATGGCCTTCTTCAAGTCGCAAATCCTGACAGGCCAGTATCCTCCACTTGAGGGCACTGCACTTATTACAGTCGCAGAAGGGGACAAAAAGCGTGCACTGCCTGCAGCGAAAGACTTTGTGGACGCTGGCTTCAAGATACTCGCAACCGAAGGCACTGCAAATTTTCTAAAAGAAAACGGCATAGACTGCGAGCGCATCAATAAATTGCACGAAGGCCGCC
>JAHJSX010000002.1 GCA_018830205.1 archaeon
AGAAGTCCCCGCTCTGCACGAGCCCGACGACCTTCTTGTAGATGTGGTCGCCCACGCTTATCCCTATTTTCTTGGCCATTATAGTAATATATGACAGAATATTCTGCTATATAACGCTTTTGTCTTTTGATCAGTAGACCACAATGTAGTTTAGAAAAGTGAATTTTCTTAATACAATAAGAAATTAATCTGGCGTAAGATACGCAAATATTAACCTTATTCCTTCAACAACTATTGCTCCAAATGCCAAATAAGCTATTTTTATTAAATTGTCTTTGCTTCTTTTTCCATAGAGAACATTGATTTCTTTACCTTTTTCGTCAGGTTTTAACACAAAATTCCACTCTAAAGTCTTATTATCTCTATCATACTCAGGATTTCCGGCATCTTCTTTATATTCCTCATAAAAAAAATTCTCGAAAAACTTTTCTTTAATGTAGGAAAAATCTATTTTCACACAGCATTCCATATCTGGTTCAACTAAAATCCCTAGTTCATCTTCTGGTATTTTTCCCCTTTTTATTGTAGAAACGTTTTTATCGATATATTTCGAATATAATCCTAAGAGGCTGAAACCTTCCTGCTCATTGCGTCACTCTATTATTAAAAAAATCAAGGATATATAAAAAAAATAGTATAAACGAAATCGAATATTAAAGGTTGATTTACTGTTTTATTTAAATTCTTTTGTGGATTTGGACTGCGCCCCCTACCATTTTTATCTTTTTTGGCTTTCAATGACTTCCCTAATCTCACTTAAATTAATTGGCTTTGCAAGATGACGATTTGCTTTTGCCTCCTCAAGGCTCATTTTAACGTCCTCCTCCTCCCGCCTTACAGTGAGCATGGACACAAAAATGCCTGAGGTTTCAGGGTTCTCTTTAATCTGTTTACATAGCTCCCAGCCGTTGATGTCCGGCATCATCACATCAAGGAAAATCAAATCTGGCATTTCCCGTTTCACAGCTTCAAGACACAGTTTTGGGTCGGTTACTCCAATCACTTCGCATCCATATCTCGACAGGATGTTATCTAAAACGTAGATTACATCAGGGTCGTCGTCTACACACATTATCTTCATTTTACTTTTCCTAGATTTGACTTACTTCCTGCGCGAACTTTTGAGCCATTCCATAGTATTTGTCGTAGTGCTCGCTTTTGTAGTAATCACACTTCATGCAGTGTGGCAATTTTTGCGGGAAGGTCCCCTGGATTTCTCCTTTGCAGAAAGTTCCTGCAATGCGCGCGCAATTCATACCATCGTTTGGATAGGCAGGACACATACCGAGCCGCCTTGTATGGATGCCTCCTGCTTCTCTTCCACATTTAAAGAACTCCCAACAGTTCATTCTATACCAACCCCTTAGCCTCTATTATTATATATGCTCTTGAAATATATAAATGTTTTTAGGAAATTATTAAATATTAGCTATTATATTTTAAAATAAGCCAAATATATTACAGCATTCGCTCTCGTTTGTTATTCTCCCCCGCTTGTCCCGGTTCTCGTTTTTACTTTTTGTTGTTGACGAATAATTTATTGTAGTGTTTGCTCTTGTAGAACTCGCACTTCATGCAGTTGTGAAGCTTCTGCGCGAAGGTCCCCTGCACCTCGCCGCCGCAGAGGGTTCCTGCAATACGTGCACAGTTTTTCCCGTCATCTGGATATGCAGAGCATACTCCAAGACTATCAGCCTTCGCACCACCCTTCTCCCGCCCGCAATTTTTGAATTCCCAGCAGTTCAATTTATCGACTCCTTAAATTTGGTTCCTTTTTTTACAGATTTAATGACTATATAAAACTTGTGCCTTTCATGGACCCGCACCAACAGGAAACGTTATATAGGCACTGTGTTTAGTGAATGTGATGGCACCTGTTGCAAAAATCCAGTCAAGAATTGGCATTAGAAAGGGCCGCGGGTACAGCTTGAAGGAGCTGGAAAAAGCGGGTCTTACAAAAGCCATAGCAAAGAAGCTAAAGATTCCTGTAGATGTAAGGCGAAAGACCACATACGAAGAAAACACGAAGGAGCTTTCGAAGATAAAGCTGCCGGAGCCAAAGGCAAAGGCCAAAAAGAAAGCGCCCAGGGCCGAAAAGCCAAAAGAAAAAGCAAAGGCGATTTCCTCAGCCGAGAAAATTAAGGCAATTGAAGCGGAAAAAGAAAGGAAAATCCAGGAAGCCTTGACAAAAGCAAAAGCCGAGAAGATTGCAAAGGCGCCCGCGAAAAAGCCAAAAGCAAAGCCAAAAAAAGCCCCGCCAAAAAAGCCAGCAGCAAAACCAAAAGCAAAGCCAAAAAAGAAGTGACGTAAATGGACGTTGGAGCAATCCTGTCCAAATCATTTGACCTTTACAAGAGAAACCCCAATATAATACTGCCTCATTTTATAGAATATGTGCTTGATGCAGCACTTGTTTTTATTTTAGTAATAATCGGCGTGATAGTTTTCATGCTCGCTCTTGGCTCGCTAAGCATTGCCAGCGCAATGTCCCTCATACAGGGACCGGAGCCGTTTCTATTAATCGCCTTTGTGATATTCACAATTGCGGTATTCGTTCTGTTTGTCCTGGTCTTGAACGCATTCGCACAGGCCGCCGTAATAGGCATGGTAGTTGAGGCAAACCGTGTTGGAAAAACGAGTCTTTCAACGGGAATCGAAAGTGCAAAAAAACACGGGCTTGCCATATTTGGTTACATACTTGCAATCACTTTTATCCCTGCGATTGTTTTCGGCGCGATTATAGTTGCAGTGGTTGTTGCGATGGCCGTTATATCAGCAGGCACAGGCATGGGGCTTGCGCAAATAGCGTTAATTATCTTTATTTTCTCTCTGCTTACCCTTGCTTTCATCATAATCTATGTTATGGCCCTTTTTACGCCCCAAAAAATCGTTATAGAAAACCTCGGCGCGATAGATGGAATAAAAGCGAGCTTTGGCTTTGTGAAGGGCAATGTTATAGGCGTGATAATCTTCATAGTGGTCTGGATTGCTTTATTAATAGGAACAAGCCTCGCTTCAATGATTTTCGCAATCCCTAGTATAATATTTGAATACATGGACCAGTTCATTTCCGTGTTCTTCACGATTCTTGAAAATATCGTCTCAATCACCCTTGGCCTTCTACTTGCCCCCTACATTGAGGCCGTCAAGACGCTTATGGCGCTGGAAGAAGTAGAAAGTCCTCCGGTTGTAAGAAGTTCTTAATACCTTCCAAGGGTCCCCCTATAGCAGGTGCCGGGTTGGTTTTACTATTCAGCTGCTTCTTCCTCTACCGCGGCACTCTCGGTCTTGCCCCTTGCCTTATCCCTTATGGCTTCCATGATGTCTGCCAGCTCCTCTGGCGTATCATCAGCGTGGTAGTGGCATGCATTGCATGAGTTTGGCTGGATTGTTAGGTTGCCGCCTGCAAGTGTGACTGTTTCTTCTGGCGTTACTACCTTGAAGTTATGGCTTCCACCGTGTCCAAGCTCGGCCATGTGGCAGCCGATACAGTCGCCAAAGTCATGGATGCTGTGTGTCAGGGTCGGGGTTCCTGTCATCTCATGGCATTCAAAGCAGAGATTGTTCCCTTCTTCCTTCAGCTGGTAATGGTTGTCCCTCTTGTGTGGGTCATGGCAGTCAGTGCAGATAATTCCGGCCGCGCCATGTGCGCCATTGACCCAGTCAAGGTACTGAGGGTGATGCGCCTTGGATGTGCCGTCAGGGTAGTATTGTTCAGGGGTTTCGCCCGGCGTGTATGGGTTGTAATAATGCTCGAGGTTCATGCCCGGCACATATCCAATCGGATATGAGTAGGTCCCGCTTGGGTCCTTCCCATTAGTATGGCACTGGGAGCATACCTGCACTTCCAGGTGTCCTGAGAGTTTTGCAGGATTTACAATCGCGCCAGCCCTTGCTGCAAGGGCAGTGCTCATTCCTGCATGGATGCTCCCCGGGCCATGGCAAGCCTCGCACCCGATGGCAGCTTCCGCCATAGTCTTTTCCTCTGGTTTTGGACCCGTTGAATGGCATCCTGAGCATGTAATGAACCAGGAGTTCTCGGGCTTGTTCCAGAACATGGGGTTTCTTGGGGCCCAGGCCACACCGTTCCAGCTGGCCGGGAGGTAAAACAAATCACCGTCGATGGAGGTAAGGTAATGTTGTGCCGGGGCCATGTTGCCTGCAATTGTGTAGGCCACATCTTCTTTAGTGAAGGTCCTGAATTTGTTTTCGCTTTCAAAGTCGCCAAGAATTGCATTTGGGTTCTCTTTTGGGTCCTGCATCATCCTTGAGTGAAACGTGTTTTTCCAGTCCTCATACTTGTCCTTGTGGCACTCTCCGCACCGCTCAGAACCAACATACGTTGCTGCTTGTGTATCTACACCGCCTGCTCCAAGACATCCTGCAAAGAGCGCGATAATAAGAACTAAGCCTATAATCGTTCTCATTTTATTACCTCCATCTATTTTTAGCACATTTAACATACCCATGATCATCTCAACTCATCCGGGATACTGAGCCCGGGATTTGTCTCTATTATCGGTTTTATTGCCTGCTTGGCGAAAATCTTTGCGACGCCGCCGCCCATCGCCTTGTATTTCTGGTACAGCTCATCAAAGACTTCAGCTCCATCACGGCCAAGCGACGTTACGTCACCGCCGTCTGATACCTGAAGGCCGGCGATTGAATTGGCTGCATCGATGATGGTCTCTTTTTTTACCACTGTCATGAACTTTTTTACAAGTGATGAAATCAAGTCTTCGTAACTAGACACGGTTATCCTCCCTTGAGCAGAGCCCTCATCTTAAAATAGAAAAGGGCAGACCCAACCAGGAAAACCAGCCCTCCTATAGACTGCAATACAACTATGTGAATAGTGCCGAAAATGTTTGATGGAAATCCCCCATGAAGCGAGGTTTCGCACATAAACTCCCCGCCCTGGTGTAATATTGTGTAAAGGAGTATGCCAACAACCGGCGTGGTCGCGTATTTTCTTACCTCATCCCCGCCCATGAATACTTTCATTACACTTGCAAGGTATATCATGCCAATTAAAAGCAGGATTCCTGCAATAACGTCGCTCACGATAAACTGTGAGGGAAGGCGGAGATAGTGGGCGCCTGATGAGTAGAATACGGCCGTATCAGTAACCATATTCAGTCGCCCCCTATAGTTTTAAACATTTCCTTGTGGTAAAGATATGCCCCTATGACAAAGATAACAGGGCCAATTGTCTGCAGTATGAAAACAGGCCAGAAACTGAATAACCAGGCAGGCATATAATATTGGATGGATGTGCCCGCTATAATATCCATGCCTTCGTGACATATGCCGTAAAGGAGTATCCCAAGCGCCATGAGTTTAAAATATTTGGCGGAAACTGGATTTCCAAATTCCTTGAGGGCATAATACAAAAACACAATCCCTATGACGAAAGTAATTATATTTGAGATATTTGCAACCTGGAGTTCCACCGGTATCATTGGAATATCTGCTGACACTTATCTCACCTCATAATCCTCGATATCATTGCCATCACCAGGAATCCCATTATGCCAAGGAGATAAAGCGTGCTTGATATTTCGATATTTCCATATGACATCTTTTCTACAAAAGAGATTAGCTGTATCTGCCCGCCATATTCGATGGCAGCCTCACAATATTTCGTAATTGAATAAAGGTAGGCGCCTACCAGCGAGGATACCAGCATGAGTTCTGTCCAGTAATACGGCCACTTCCGTGTTTCAAGGGTATTCCTGAACATCCTTACCATGAAGTACAAAAGCAGGGTCATCAATAAAAGGTGCGCGTGGCTGGCAATAAGCGGTGCCGGGGCAACTTCGTTTGCGCCCGGCGGCGAGTATTTATTAATTTGTTCCGCATGTATGCCAAGGAAAATCCCTAAAATCCACGCAATATATATGACATATTCGTAAAGCTCGGTGAATTGAACGCGCCCCGTGTCTTCTGCCATACTGACTCATATAACATATGTTTTATAAATAAATATCGCCTTTATCGGCTTTGGGTGGTGTGGATTTATATGCACTACCGCAAACCGTGCATAAAGTATTTAAAATATAAATGTTGACTGACTGCTGGTGAGCCAAATGGCCTCAAATAAGATAATCGAAATAAAAGACGCAGACTTTGATTCAAACATCGAGAAAAACCCATTGATACTCGTTGATTTCTGGGCAGCATGGTGCTTCCCTTGCAAGATGATTGCACCTCTTGTTGAGGAGATGGCCGAGACCTACAAGGATAAACTGGTCTGCGCAAAGCTCAATGTGGACGAGAATCCCACATCAGCAGCCAAGTTTTCAATAACCGGCATACCAACACTGCTTCTGTTCAAGGACGGAAAACCTGTTGAGCGGGTGGTAGGCGCAGTCCCAAAAGAGCAGCTCGAAAGTAAAATAAAGGCTCATCTTTGAATCTTTGCGACAAAGAATCCCTGGGTCCCGTGGACGCTCGGATAGAACCTTTTTGCCCCTTTCATGTCGTTTAGCGCCGGCGCCCCGTGTTCAATGTTTTTAAGTCCAAACCCGCGCTTTAGTGCACCGGAAACGATTTGTTCGTTTTCCTCTGGAAGCACGCTGCATGTGCTGTAGACGAGAGTCCCCCCCTTTTTCAAGACAGTCAGCCCTGCTTCAAGCAGCGGCTTTTGAAGGGCGGTGCAGTTTGAGACGTCTGATGCTTTTTTCTTTGCGGCTTCAGGATTTTTGTGAACAGTTCCGGTTCCAGTGCAAGGCGCGTCAAGAAGCACGCGGTCAAATTTAATGCCGAGGCTTCCTGCATCAAGGGCGTTCATCCTGATTGTAACCACGTTTGAAAGGCCCATCCTTTCTATATTTGATGTGAGCGCTTTCATTCGGTCCTTGTTTATATCAAGGGATACTACGGCCCCGCTTTCTTTTAGAATCTGCGCGAGGTATGTCGTCTTTCCGCCGGGTGCCGCCGCCATGTCGAGCACCATTTCCCCCTTTTTTGGGCCAAGGGCTTCGCAGGCATACTGCGATGCAGGGTCCTGGATGAAGTAATGGCCAAGCAGGTATTCAGGCGTTGCACCCATCGAGAACGGGGCCTTCTTCACGAAGTAACCGCACGAAAGCCACGGGATTTTCAAAAGGCTCACGCCCTTTTTCGAAAGCCTTCTTACAAGCTCGCGCTCGGGGATTTTTTGTGTGTTTACCCTTATTGCCTGCAAAAGGGGCTTCGAAAGTCCCTTAATAGTTGCCTCATCGAAGAGTTCATCGTATCTTTTTTGCAAAAAGCCTGAGAACATCACTACCTTTTTAATCTCATTCGTCTAAAAATCTTTAGGTGCAAAATGCTTGAAATCGAGATAAAGGCAAGGGTCAAGAATAAGCGCGAGATAAAGGCCAGGATTCGCGAGGCAGGAGGAGAGTATCTCAGGACCGAGACCCAGGACGATGCATATTTTGCCCATCCATCACGGGACTTTGCCAATACCGACGAGGCCGTGAGAATCAGGACCGTGGGCGATGAGTATTTCTTTACATACAAAGGCAAGAAGCTCGATTACCAGACAAAAACAAGAGAAGAGATAGAGATTCATATTGGGAGCGCTGGCAAAATGGCCGAGATTCTCGAGAGGCTTGGATTTACCCTGGTTGCAAACGTAATCAAGGTACGGGAATACTACTCGCTTGACGATTATTGGGTGGCGGTGGATGAGGTGTTTGACGTGGGGCTCTTCATCGAGATTGAAAAGCACGGTACGGATTACGAGCCCGATGAACTTGTGGAACTGATTGAAAGTCTGGGAATAGAGCGAACGCAGATGGAGCGGAAATCATATCTGGAGCTTTTGCTTGAATCAAAAAGGAGGTTGAATGATGCCGATGGTAACAGTACAGATGTATGAGGGGCGAAGCGACGAAGTCAAGGCAAAAATGATTAAGGAGATATCGTGCGTCGTGGCAGAAACGAGCGGGGCACCGCTTGAGCAGGTTTGGATTGTGCTGAGTGAGGTGCCAAAGAAGCACTGGGGCATGGGCGGCGTGCCCGGGGCCTAGAAGAAATCGACTTTGATATCTTCGCCAATATCAATAAGTGCATGACCATTTCGGAGCATGCCGGGGTTGACCATCACGGTCTTTCCCATCCTGTCCGTACCCTTTGCCTCGTGAATGTGGCCGCACAGCACCAAATCAGGCTGGTATTCTTCTATGAACCGCCTGACGCTTGTGCTTCCGACGTGCCTGACGCCCGCATCGTCAAGTTTGGTGTCAATGGGCGGCGTGTGCGTGACAAAGACCTTAAAGGCGGCATCTCTCACCTGCTCGTATCCTTTCATAATAAATTCCAAAAGCGTGTCTTCTTTGTACTCCTGGGGCGTGTTGAACGGCGTTTCATTTGAGCCTCCGAGGCCAAAGAAACCAACATCATCTATTATTCTCCCCCTTGCATGCAAATCGACGTCTAAATCCAAAAGTGCATCGTTTACATCAAGATTGTCGCAGTTCCCTGGCACTGCAAGTATCATGTTTGAATCTTTAAATGAGTAAAGCAGTTCTTTGGCTTTTGCACCATCTCCAAAGTGGGTGATATCACCGCATATGACCAGCGCGTCTGCTTCTGCAAGCCCCTCTATGCTGCCTGCCTCGGAGTGCAAATCTGAAATACAGAGCAGTTTCATGACACTGAATCGATTTTTTTTAATTTAAATGTTACTTCGGGTGCCGATAGGTATATTTAACAAGAAATTGCCAATTTTACCATGGAAGACGTGATTATAAGGCGCAAGGGGGAGAAGAGCGAAGCTATAAAACTCGACAAAGTAGACGTCAATCTTCTTACAAGCGCCGAATACCTGAAAAGCATGGCCGTGGAAATGCCTCCCAGAAGCGAGATTCCCCAGGAATACGAGCACGAGGGCGAGGAGGTCAAGCTTGTGCTTGAGGGGGAAATAGAAATCGATGTGTCCGGTGAAACTTACAGCTTAAAAGAGGGGGACGTTATGTGGCACAAGTCAAGCGCCCCGCACAGGGTAAGAAACCCCTCGGATAAAAAGGCTGTTTATTTTTCGGTAAATCTCAGCCTTTAATCGACTTTTTGCTGTTTCTTTTTAATGTTCATGTAAGAGCTTACTGCAGAAGAGATTGCAACCACCTTCTTGTCGTCCTTGAAGATGTCTGCCAGTCTCGCTTCCCTTGCCCTGTCGGCCTCGATGATTCCTGGTATCTTTTCAATGATTTTGTGCTCATCTATGAACCCGGTTGTAAGCTCCCCTTTCTGGAATGCCTCACTCCGCATGACTGCCTTGTGGAAGGGTATGTTGGTTGTGACGCCTGTGATTATGTATTCGGAAAGTGCCCTCCTGGTCCTTGCTATAACTTCGTTTCTGTCCCGGCCCCAGGTGACCATTTTTGATATCATAGGGTCGTAATAGGGAGATATAGTATATCCCATGCGAACGCCCGAGTCAATCCGCACGCCAGGGCCTCCCGGAGAGCGGTATTTTGTGATTTTTCCAGGGGAAGGCGCAAAGTCGTTGAGGGGGTCCTCTGCGTTTATCCTGCACTCCATTGACCAGCCGCGAAGAGACACCTCATCCTGTGTCTGGCTCATTTCCTCGCCCGCGGCAATCCGAAGCTGCTCCTTTACGATGCCGATGCCTGTTGTCATCTCTGTTACAGGATGCTCAACCTGAAGGCGCGTGTTCATCTCAAGGAAGTAGTAATTGCCATCAGAGTAGATGAATTCAATAGTGCCGGCGTTTTCGTAATTTATTGACTCAGCCGCCTTTATGGCGATGTTCCCAATTTCCGCCCTTTTTTCTTCAGTCATAATCGGGGAAGGGGCCTCCTCTATGAGTTTCTGGTGGCGCCGCTGTATCGAGCACTCCCTCTCGTTTAAGTGAATTGTATTGCCCTTTGAATCAGCAAGAATCTGGAACTCTATGTGCCTGGGCCGCTCGAGGTATTTCTCAATGAAGACGGTTGAATCCCCGAAAGCAGATTTTGCGACGGCCTTTGTTGATTCAAGTGTTTCTAAAAGCTCTTCTTTGCTGTTTACAACCTTCATGCCGATTCCACCCCCGCCGGCGGACGCTTTCAGGACAACAGGGTACCCGATTTCCTCTGCTATCTCTACTGCATCGCTCGCGTCTTTTACCTCTCCATCTGAACCCTGGACCACTGGCACGCCAGCCTTCTGCATCGCGCTTCGCGCGGCTATTTTGTCCCCCATAAGCTTTATTGCATTGCTTGAGGGGCCAATGAACTTTATCTTGGAATCCTCGCAGAGCTTTGCAAACTTGTGATTTTCAGCAAGAAAGCCGTATCCAGGGTGAATAGCATCGGCTCCCGCTTTTTTCGCGACATCAATGATGGCATCCATGTTGAGATAGCTCTGGCTTGAGGGCGCCGGGCCTATATAATAGGCCTCGTCAGCGTATTTTGCATGAAGCGCATATTTGTCTGCCTCCGAGAATACGGAAACCGTGTCTATGTCAAGCTCCCTCGCGGCCCTCATCACCCTTATGGCGATTTCCCCTCTGTTTGCCACCAGAATCTTGTTGAACATAAAAATCACTTTATGACCATGAGCACAGCGCCCTTGTTTACGGTCGCGCCCTCTGCTGTGAATATCTCCTTTACGACGCCGTCGGATTTCGCATGTATGTCATTTTGCATCTTCATTGCCTCAAGAACGGCGATGACATCGCCTTTCTTTACGGCCTGGTCGACCTTCACCTTTATCTTTAATACCATCCCCTGCATTGGAGCTGGCACTCCTCCCTCAACGTTTTTCGGGGCCGCCTCTTTTGCGGCTCCTGCCTCGCCGATTTCTACAAATCCGCCGGTCGGCTTGACTTTCACTTGAAATTCCTCCCCGTCCACTTCTACCTGGAACTCTGTTGGGATGCCGGAATCCGGAGCCGTTTTCACATCACCTGCAGGCGGCGCGAGCTTCTCCTCTTTTAACTCACCCTTGAGGAATTTCGGGGCGATTGCCGGGAACAGTGCGTAGGTGAGGACGTCCTCCTCTTTTACGATGCCGAGCTTTTTGGCCTCCTCCTTCATAAGCTCATATTGCGGCTCAATTAGGTCTGCCGGGCGCACGGTTATGGGCTCATCACTCCCGATGATTTTTGCTATAATCTCTTTTTTAATCGGACCCGGAGGCTTGCCGTAAAGGCCCTTAACATAATCCTTTACTTCTTTTGATACGTTCTTGTATCTCTCGCCAAGGAGCACGTTCATCACGGCCTGTATGCCAACTATCTGGCTTGAAGGGGTGACAAGAGGGGGATGGCCCAGGTCTTCTTTTACAAGAGGCATCTCCTTTAGCACTTCGTCGAACCTGTCAAGGGCGTTCTGCTCCTTTAGCTGGGAGACTAGATTCGATAGCATCCCTCCCGGTATCTGGTAAAGCAGGACGCCAGTGTCGATGCCCTCTGAAATCGGGTCGATGATGCCCGCATATTTCTTTTTTACATCCTTGAAAAATGCGGTCGATTCCTTGAGGGATTCAAGATTTATGCCCGTGTCATAAGGGGTGCCCCTTAAAGCCTCAACCATGGTCTCGGTGGGCGGCTGTGATGTCCCCCATGAAAATGGGGACATAGCAGTGTCAATGATATCAACACCGGCCTGGCAGGCCGCGTAATAGGCGATTGGCGCCATGCCGCTTGTGCAGTGGGAGTGCATGTTGATTGGAATGCTTATTTCCTCTTTGAGGGCCTTTACGAGGTCGTAGGCGTTTTTTGGCGAGATGAGCCCGGCCATGTCTTTTATGCAAAACGAGTCGCATTCCATCTCCTCCAGTTTTTTGGCCATGTCAACAAAGGATTCTATGGTATGGACAGGGCTGATAGTATAGCAGACCGTGCCCTGTACGTGGGCGCCCTCGCGCTTTGCCACATTGATGGATACCTCCATGTTCCTGATGTCATTTAAGGCATCGAATATCCTGAATATGTCGACACCGTTTTTGACTGATTTTTCCACAAACTTCTCTACGATGTCGTCTGAGTAATGCTTGTACCCGACAAGGTTCTGGCCCCGGAGAAGCATCTGTGTGGGCGTTTTCTTCATATGCTTTTTAAATATCCTGATGCGCTCCCATGGGTCCTCGTTAAGGTACCGGATGCATGAATCAAATGTCGCGCCGCCCCAGACCTCAAGCGAAAAGAAACCTGCGTCATCCATCTGCTCTATGATGGGCACCATGTCGCGCATGCGCATCCTGGTTGCAAGAAGCGACTGGTGCGAGTCCCGAAACGTGGTATCGGTTATCTTTACTCCTGCCATGCCCCTCTATTTTCATTATTTCGATTATAAAACTTTGGTATGCCCCCCATCCTTGCAAAAAGTTAATATTTAGTTATTAAGATAAGAGAGGATATGGCTCTGTTTGGGAAAAAGAAGGAGAAGGACGAGGGTGATGGGATTGAACTTCTCTCAGACGAAGAATACGATGCCGAAGCAGAGCTTCAAAAGCAGATTGTAGAAGAGACAAAGTACCTGGAGCGGATGGCTGCTGATGAGACGGCCACAAAGGACGAAGAAAAAGGGATAAATCTTGACGAACTCCTCCTGAAGACAGAAAAAATCGAGGGGAGGCTTGCGTCGTTTGAAGAGGCAAAGGGGAGGATTGACGACAGGATTATGCGCGTTTCAGAGCAGGTTGGCGAAATCCGCAGCATGGTGCTTGAGCGTGAGAAATCTTTTGGTCTTCTTGAGGCCGATTTCGAGATGATAAAGGACACGTTCGAGGACATAAAGCCAAGCGAATTTTCAAAGGAGCTCAATAAAAAAGAGCAGGCGATAATGGGAGTCAGCATGCGAGTCGAGAAAATGGAGGCCGTTTTAACGCGCCTCTCGGAGCAGGTAACTGAATTTAGGAAACTCCTGGACACAATAAAAAGCTTTGAGAACCTTGTCGAGGTCTCAAGGGAGGTCAACGAAAAAATCGCAGGTATTA